>JBDLIR010000063.1:0-8640 GCA_039714815.1 Actinomycetota bacterium
ATTTACGATTTACGTTCCGACCCTCTGGCATCTGGCATCTGGCATCTGGCATCTGGCATCTGGCATCTGGCATCTGCCTACTGTTTCCCCATGAACGCCTTTGCTGAATACCAGTCATACGACGCTGTGGGTCTTGCCGAACTCGTGCGATCCGACGAAGTCCACCCCGGCGAACTCGTCGAAGCCGCGGCGGCGCGTATCGACGAGGTCAACGGCGCTATCAACGCTGTCATCAGGCCGCGACTCCATGAGGCACGCCGCGAGGCCGCCAGCGGTCCGGCCTCCGGACCATTCGGTGGTGTCCCGATCCTGATCAAGGACCTCATCACCGAAGCGGGCACGGAAGTGAGCTTCGGTTCGATGCTCTTCAGGGATTACGTGGCTGACACCTCGTGCGCGTTCATCACGCGAGTGAAGGACG
Organism: Actinomycetota bacterium; assembly: GCA_039714815.1. Lineage (GTDB taxonomy): Bacteria > Actinomycetota > Acidimicrobiia > Spongiisociales > UBA5794 > JAMBLL01. Next base: position 422 of record JBDLIR010000063.1, read on the forward strand.
CTGGATTCATCGACCTCGGCAGGACCAACACGCCGGAGTTCGGTTTGCTCCCCGTAACCGAGCCGGTCCTCTATGGCCCGACGCGCAACCCATGGGACACCGCGTACTCGCCGGGCGGTTCTAGCGGGGGTGCCGCCGCGGCTGTAGCCGCAGGGATCGTGCCGCTCGCCCAGGCCAGCGACGGCGGCGGTTCGATCCGTATCCCCGCATCCAACTGCGGCCTGTTCGGGCTCAAACCGTCGCGGGGAAGGAACCCTCGCTCTCCAGCCGCAGGGCCCGATTACCTGTCTGTCGAACTCTCCGTGAGCAGATCGGTCAGAGACTCTGCTGCCCTGCTCGACACGGTCCATGGCGCGGCGCCTGGCGACCAGTTCTGGGCTCCCGCTCCGGATCACCCGTATGTCACCGACGCTATCAAGGATCCGTCCAAGCTCCACATCGCCTACAGCGTCCACGACTATCGCGGGAGCCGGGTCCATCCCCAGGTCGAGGCGGCGATACTCGAGACCGCTGCACTCCTCGAGTCGCTCGGCCACGAGGTCACACAGGACGCGCTGCCGATCAACGGGGATGCCCTCGCCGATGCCTTTCTCCAATGGTGGGCGGCGCTGGCGAGCCTGGTGTTCAAGACGGTGCTCGATACCGCCTCCGAACGACCGTCGGTCCGACGGATGCGAACGATCCTCGGCGACTACAAGACCATGCAGGCCATATCGAAGGTCGATGCAAGACAGACGGGGAAACCGGCGTTCGAACCCTTCACATGGACCCTCGCGCGACGGGCGATGTCGCAACGGCCCGCTGACCTCATGGCCGCTCAGACGACGCTTCAGGACATCGCGCACACGACCGGAACGTTCCTCGAGAAGTACGACATGGCACTCACACCTGTCCTTGGGTCACCTCCGCTCAAGATCGGCGCACTCGACCAGACGCTGCCATACGACGAGTTCTCCGAGATCGTGCTCAAACACGTGGCGTTCACCCCACTGGCGAACTTCTCGGGGCTTCCCGCGATGTCGGTTCCGCTGTCGTGGACACCACAGGGGCTGCCCATCGGGAGCCACTTCCTCGGAAGGTTCGGGGACGAATCGACATTGATCCAGCTTGCAGGGCAACTCGAACGGGCCAGGCCGTGGGCAGACAGGCGCCCGACGCTGTCGTGATCAGGCCCGTGACGTGCTGGGGCTGGTGTTCGCCTTGACCACCGTCACAAGCGCAACCCCGGCGAACAGTGCGAGTGCGATCGTATTGAGCATGCCGCCCCACTGCTTGATCTCGAACGACAGAGCGATATCCCCATACGCACGTATCACGAGCGACATGTGGAGGAACGCCAGCGGCAGCCACATCACCTTGTGATACGGGAATGACAGGTTCGTGAACACGGGGATCACGATGATCGAGTGGCCGAACACCATCGACATCACGAATCCGAGGAACACCGCGTGGACCCCCGTGTCGTATCCCTGCGTTGCCGGTTGCAGCCCGAAGTACAACCAGAAGAGGCCTGCGATCCCGAGCCAGGCGTATCCCACGAGCAGCGACACGGCCATGTAACGAGTCGAACCCTTCAGACGAACCGTCCTGCGGGCGATGTCGTAGCGGCCGAGCCACAGCGCAAGGGACAAGAAGGCCACGCCGGCGAGCCTTGCTCCGGCATCGAGGCCTGCACCAGCCGCTATCGAACCGACGCCGACACCGACGATCGACACGATGAACCAGATCGTTCCGGCTCGATCGACACCGAGATGGGCGAGTTCGAGTCGTTCACCGGTGATCGTGATGACAAGGAAGGCCGCAAGCAACGGAACAACCCGCGGGGTCGCCACCTCGAGGCTCAAGACGATCGCCGACGCAACGAACGCTGCTGCGCCGACACCCATCACCGCGATATGGGTTGCCGGGTGAACCAGATACACGGACGTGAACACGCCGACGAGCACCCCGCCGCTCACGATGAGGAGGAACGCAGACACCGACACCGAGACGCCAGCGACGATCGTCACGGCGGCGAGCGCTGACGTCACCGGCCCGATCCACACCCACGGTTTTCCGATCGCGACGGCCCGTTCAGCACCGATCAACGTGCCGAGAATCGCAAGGACGAGTAATGGCCCGTGGGCGCCCACGGATGGCGGGAACCCGAGCGACCAACCAAGCCGGACGAGACCCATCCACACACCGACGATGAAGCCACCGACGGCTGCGATGGCGAGTAGCAGACCTATAGTTTTGCGCACGATGGGCATCACGCCATGGTAGATACTCCCCCACCCGAGCAGTCACCCGTTCCCCTCCCGGGGCTACCAGAGCCCTCGGACGCGCTTTCAGACGCTGCGCTCGCCGCCCTGGGCGATGTGATCGACCCTGAACTCGGCATCTCGATCGTCGACCTCGGACTCGTCTACGACGTGTCGATCCACGGCAAGACAGTACGCGTGACGATGACCACGACCAGCCCGGTCTGCCCGCTTGGCGGCTTCCTGACGAAACAGGTCGAACGGCGTGTCGAGCAACTCGACGGGATCGACTTCGTCGAGGTCATGATGGTCACCGACCCGCCGTGGAGTTTCGACAGGCTCTCCGACGCCGCCCGCAAGACCCTCGGCTACGGTTGATAGGAGTTTGGCGCCGATTCAACTGATATTTCGGCTGAATCGGCGCCAAACTCCTATCAACCGCCCTTGAGAAGCGTCAGGAGCAGTCGTGCGGGTTCGAGGGCGACAACCGAGTGGGGCACCGATGCGTCGAGGTGCATCCACGACGAGGGGCCGATCTCCCACGAGTCCTCCCCGACATCGAAACGGAATCGCCCGCTCACGACCTGGATCACCACAGGGATGGTTGCGGTGTGCTCGGAGAGTTCCTGCCCCGAGTCGAATGCGAACCCAACGACCCGGATACGATCGTCGGAATACAGCACCTTCGACAGGGTCCCATCGTCGGGAATCTCGAGCTTGGCTGCAAGGTCGATGTGAACGTCGACAGGTGTGTTGGTGTCCATAGAGGCAGCTTACAGCCGACAGCTCACAGCAAGAGGGCACCGACAGCCGTCAGGCCTGCTCCACGGGCCTCATCGTTGGGAAGAGGATGACCTCACGGATATGGGAGTTGTCTGTGAGAAGCATCACGAGCCGATCAACACCGATACCGAGACCACCCGTTGGCGGCAACCCGTACTCGAGGGCACGGATGAAGTCCTCATCGATCGGGTGCGCTTCCTCATCGCCTGCGGCCCTTGCTTTCGCCTGCCCCTCGAACCGTGCGCGCTGGTCGAAGGGATCGTTGAGTTCGGAGAACGCGTTTGCGTACTCTCTGCCCGCGATGAACAACTCGAACCGCTCCGTCACATTGGGTTTCGAACGGTGCACGCGGGCGAGTGGCGAGGTCTCGATCGGGTGCTCTGTGACATAGGTTGGCTCCCAGAGCGACGGCTCGACGAGTTCATCGAAGAGCGCCTCGATGATCTTGCCAGGACCCCAGTGCTCCTCAGGCTTGATGCCATGCGACAGTGCAAGATCGACGAGGTCACCACGCGGCGTGTCGTAGTCGATATCTGCCCCGGTTGCCTCACGGACGAGGTCGACCATGGTGGCCCTGGTATACGGGCCAGACAGGTCGAGTTCCCTGCCTTGAGACTCGATCTTGCTCGATCCTGTTGCGACGACCGCACACGCCGCGACGATCTCCTCGACCATCGTCATGATGTCGGTGTAGTCGGCGAACGCCTCGTACGACTCGAGCATCGTGAACTCAGGATTGTGCGTGCTGTCGATGCCCTCGTTTCGAAAGATACGGCCGATCTCGTACACCTTCTCGAGTCCGCCGACGACGAGCCTCTTGAGATACAGTTCGGTAGCGATGCGTAACTGCATGTCGAGATCGAGCGTGTGGTGATGTGTGGCGAACGGGCGTGCCGTGGCCCCTGTCGCTTCAGCCATCAGCACCGGCGTTTCGACTTCCATGTAGCCGCGGGCATCGAACTGTCTGCGGAGCTCTGAGATGATCTTCGACCGGGTCACCGCAGTCACCCTGGCCGCATCGTTTGCGATCAGGTCGAGGTAACGCAGCCGTGACCTGGCCTCGACGTCCTTGAGCCCGTGCCACTTGTCTGGCAGCGGACGCAGGCTCTTTTGGAGAAGTGCGAATTCTGAGACGCGCACGGACAGTTCGCCCCGCTTGGTGGTGATCACCTCTCCGGTCGCACCGACCCAGTCTCCGCCATCGAGATCGAGGAACGCCGCAAACCCCTCGTCGCCGAGGCCTCGCTTGTCCACGAAGAGCTGGATCGTTCCCGTCACGTCCGAGAGAACGGCAAAGGAGAGTTTGCCCATCACGCGCATGTTCATCAGGCGTCCCGCGACGGTCACGACATCGCCAGATTCCTCCCCTGGCTCCAGGTCCCGGTAGCGAGCCTCGAGGTCGCCCGCTGTGTCGGTGCGTGAGAAGGCATAGGGGAAGCCGCCATCTTCGATAGCCGACCGGTACTTGTGAAGACGCGCCCTCGTGAGCGGGTGTGATTCGAGGTCAGCGGAGTCTTCCGGGGCTTCATCGAGCGGAGCGTCGTGCGTCATGTCGTGTCCCTGTTGCGGTCGTAGATGATCTTGAGCCCTTCAAGCGTCAGATACGGGTCGATGGTGCTGACACTGGTGCAGTGAGGGACGATGGTAGGCGCAAGCCCGCCGGTTGCGACCCTTATGACGTCGCCCCCGAGTTCATCCACGATACGCTCCATGACGCCGTCAACGAGTCCGGCGTGCCCGTACAAGGCTCCGGACTGGATCGCCTCGACTGTCCCCTTCCCAATGACAGAACGCGGTTCTGCGAACTCGACGTTGCGCAGCGCGGCTGTTCCCGAAACCAACGCACCCGTCGAGATCGCCAGGCCCGGGGCGATCGCTCCTCCGAGGTACGCACCGTCAGCGCCGACGACGTCGAAGTTCGTCGACGTGCCAAAATCGACGACGATGGCCGGCTCGCCGTGCCTCTCACGGACAGCCACGGCATTCACGACCCGGTCTGCACCGACCTCGCGCGGGTTGTCGATCTCGATGGACAGACCGGTCTTTGTTCCCGGTTCGACAACGACGACATCTCCCGTCGTGATATGGCGCGCCACACGACGCAGCGACGTTGTGATAGCAGGGACCACGCTCGACACCGCGATCCCGAGGATGTCGCTCTGCGAGAACCCATCGGCGCCAAGGATCCCCGATATCTGCCAACGAACCTCATCGAACGTTGCCTCTACGTTCGTCGACACACGCCAGTGCCCGATGAGATCGTCACCATCGAAGATCCCGAGCGCGACCTGGGTGTTGCCGACATCGATCGTCAACAGCACGTGTCACCTCCGTACAGGATGCTCTGCGCCTCGATCCGTTTGCCGATGTCGACGGTACCGTCGACATCGAGAAGGACATTGTCGATCAGCCTCACTCCATCGACGGTCCCGGCCAGAGCCAGGAACGACACTTCGGTGACCTCATCGACGACCTTCGCTGTTGCTGCGGCAGCAACTTCCACGTACTCGAGGTCGATAGAGGGCACACCGGCCACGGACCGCCTCACAGCCGACTTCAGAGCACCGGAACTCCGCTCACCGGCGACGAACAGGTCGCCAGCACTGAAGAGCGCTCTCGAGAGGTTCACGGCGTCGGTGTGGGCCTCATCGGTGAGACGAGTGTTACGTGAAGACAGTGCAAGCCCGTCGGACTCGCGCACGATCGGACAGCCGACGACGTCCACCGGCATCGACAACCCATCGACCATCGTTGAGACAAGGGCGAGTTGCTGAGCGTCCTTGCGCCCGAAGAACGCAAGATCGGGCTGGATGCCGGCGAACAGTTTGGCAACGACGGTCGCGACTCCAGCGAAGTGGCCTGGCCGGAACGTGCCCTCCATTGCGTCTCCCACATCTGCCACAGTCACACCAACCGTGCGCCCCGCTGAATACATCTCATCGATGTCAGGGGCGAAAACGATGTCTGCCCCTGCGGCGGTTGCGAGCGTCGTGTCTCTCGGGAGGTCGGCCGGGTACGAATCGAGGTCGTGGGCATCACCGAATTGGAGAGGATTGACAAAGACGGACACGATGACCGTGTCGCAACGGGCTGCGGCCGTCTCGATGAGGCTGAGGTGCCCTTCATGGAGATAACCCATGGTTGGCACGAGGCCCACAGACCCCTTGCGGTGTGCTCTGACCGCTTCGAAGGTGGTGAGCGTCTTCATCTCAGCAGATCCTCGAATCGGTCAGCGGTGCCCGCGGTCTCCGCTGTGATCCGGGCGAGGGACACGAACTGGTCATAGAGTTCCGGGCTCCCCAGACGCACCGCTTCGAGCTGTTTAGACACCGTGCCGACGTCACTTCTGGCGATCGGCCCCGTGAGGGCTGACCGCGGGCCGAGGGCGAACGAGTTCTCGACGACCGCATCGACCAGAGGGATCGCTGCTTCGAACGGGACGCCGGACCTCTCGAACAGGCCCTCAGCTATAGCGAGTGCAGCAATCACAAAGTTCGCTGATGCTGCAGCCGCTGCGTGATAGAGATGTTTGCTCTCGTCTGCAACGGGGAACGGGCGGCAGCCGATCGATTCGGCGAGAGCGGTGAGTTCCCCGTAGAGCGGTGGAGGGGCTGTGATGCCGATCCACGCACCCGGAAGCCGGCGTGCGCCGTTGACGGGATCAGGCATCGTCTGGAGCGGGTGGAACGAACCGACCTGGCTGCCGGTCGCGGCGATGGGGTCGAGTGCAGCAACAGACACGGCGCCCGAAACATGAACCGCAGGTGCAGGCTCGTCGAGGTCGGCGATCTGGTGTGCCACAGCTTCTATGGCATCGTCCTTGACCGCGATGACCCGCAGGCCGACGGGCCCGGGAGTGACGTCGAAGAGCGCAGACGTCGCCCGCTCGGCCTCAGGGGAACGCCCGACGACGCTCACGATCTGATGCCCGGAACGCGACAACGCGATGCCGAGCGCACCCGCGGCGCGCCCGGTGCCGTACAGAGCGATGTTCATCGATGGCTCCGATCCTGTATCGGGTATCGGTCCGGAGACCCGATGATAGCCAGGATCAAGCCCCACATCCGACCGATCACGGCTCATCTCCGCACGAGGTTGCTCGAACGCCCCGTTGCACGGTATCCGCCATCGTCCCCCCACAGGCGGATAGTGCCAGACACAGATGACCGCGTGCGGTGCTCGATCCGCGCCTCGCCGAGGTGGAACAGGTCATCGGATGCAACGTCTGCAAAGGTCGCAGAGAACTCCACTGTCGGGGTGAAGACCGGTGGCCCGTGCGGCAGCAGACCGAGATCCTGCATCGCGGCAGGCCAGATCGCTGCATCGATCGGCATCATCATCGACGCCGCGGTCAGATAGGGGTCGTGCGAGCCGAGGCCGGCATTCGGGCTCCACAGACGGAACACGGGTTCCGTGCCATCTGCGAGATCCGGGCTGTCCCAGTTCTCGAGAGGACCCCAGTTGATCGCCGATATCCCCACCGGACGGCCGAGATGGGCGACCAGGTCGCCGATCGGGACCGTCGACTCGATCCCTGAAGCCGATGGGGTCGGTGGGCCGCTCACGACACCGGGAACGCGAGCCAGAGCGCTGATCGTGGATCGCCCCACAACCCGTGCATCGACTGTGAGGGTGACGACGACGTCGATCGACCGCTCACTCCGACGGTCGACGGCAAGGGACACTTCTCCGGTCGATCCAGCGGGGACACCGTGGATGAACCGATGGGTGAGCGAGATCGGCGACATCTGCGGAGCCACGTTCCTCACGGCGAACAGCGACACGGCGCTCAGGTACGCACCGAACATGTCTCCGGAACTATTGACCCAGTCGCTGTGGCCCCCGAACTCCCACCCGTCCGGTACCGCCGTCAGGCTGATGGCATCCTCGAGACCGGCCAACCACCTGGTACCGTCCGGATGCAGCGGGCCGGTCACCCTGCGGATCTCCTGGTCAGTCACGCCCTCGAGCGCGTCGGCGTACAGGCCGTCGGCATCCCACACACGAGGATCCACCTGGATGAGAGGCGCCAGAACGAACCGCCGGTTGCGGATCTCGCGGTGGGGAACGGTCAGACCCGGTTCGTCGATGACCACGTCGCCGAAAGTGAGGAGATCGAGGTCGAGTGTTCTCGGCCCCCACCGCACATCGCGTCTGCGTCCTTGCGTCGCCTCTATTGCAAGCAGCGCCTCG
>JBDLIR010000064.1:0-8590 GCA_039714815.1 Actinomycetota bacterium
ACCAATGGTGGCAACGTTCCGCTTCAGGATGTGACCCTCGTTGACGACCAGATCGGTGTCGTCGCCTGCCCGACCACGGTCATCGCCGTGGGAGAGACAATCACCTGCGAAACAACAGGCACAGTCACGGCGGGCCTCTACGCAAACATCGGTACCGCTACTGGACTGTCGTCGGCGGAAGCGCTCGTTGAAGCAACTGATCCGTCCCATTACTTCGGTGTCGATGCGTCCATCGACATCGAGAAGGCGACGAACGGTGATGATGCTGATGTGCCTACGGGACCGGACATCGAGGTTGGGGCTCCTGTGGTGTGGACTTATGTCGTCACGAACCCGGGGAACGTGCCGCTTGCGAATGTGACGGTGACGGATGACCAGGGGGTTGTTCCCGTCTTCATCGATGGTGACGTGAACGGTGATGCTTTGCTTGATCCTGGGGAGATCTGGATCTATGAGGCGTCCGGTACAGCGGTTGCGGGTCAGTATGTGAATAGCGGAACGGCGACGGGGGTCGATCCGCTCGAGTTGGTGGTTGAAGCAACTGATCCGTCCCATTACTTCGGTATCGATGCGTCCATCGACATCGAGAAGGCCACGAACGCTGAAGATGCCGACGCTGCCCCCGGCGTCCAGATCGCAGTCGGGGAGCAGGTCACTTGGACGTACATTGTGACGAACACCGGCAATGTTGCCCTGTCTGACATCGTGCTCGTTGATGACCAGGGTGTTGCCCCCAGTTTCATCGATGGTGACGTCAATGACGATGGCCTGCTCGATATCGGCGAGACCTGGACGTATGAGGCGACAGGATTCGCGATCACGGGGCAGTACACGAACCTTGCGACAGTTACGGGGGTCGTCACAGCCCCCGAAGATGCGACCGCGGCGACGACTTTCGCAATCGGCGATACCGTCTCGGATCAGGATCTATCGAACTACTTCGGCTTTGTGGCAGGCATCGACGTTGAGAAGTCGACCAACGGCGTCGACGCTGACGTTGCGCCCGGAGTTGAGATTCCCTCCGGTGACACGGTCACGTGGATCTATGTCGTGACCAATGTCGGCGACTCTGCGATCGCCGACATTGTGCTCGTCGATGATCAAGGCGAGGTACCGGTGTTCATCGGTGGCGATACGAACGGCGACACGATTCTCGATCCTGACGAGATCTGGACGTTCGAGGCTGGGGGAACCGCCAAGGAGGGCCAGTACACGAACGTGGCCACGGTAACGGGAATCGATGTTGTCGGTGGGACGGTCGCCGACGTGGATCCGTCCAACTACACCGGCGTTTCCGACGGATTGCCAGCAACGGGCATAGAAGCAGGTGCACTGGCACTCATCGCGTTGATTCTCCTTGGAGGCGGCGCCGTGCTCCTCGGAATCACCCGTTCGAGGAGCAGGAAGAAAGAGAAGCCGTAGCGCGCTCTTTCGCATCAGCGGAACTCGGGGTCCTGCGCTTGCTTCGCGGCTGGTGGGGGAGTGTCCTCTGCTGCGGGTGGAAGTCAGGTGATCAGGAGGGCCGAACTCAGTCTGAGAGGAGGTCCTCGAGTGCGGTGTCGAGGGCGAGTCCATCGGTTACGGCTCTGGCCCCGATCGGCCCTGACAGTTCGATCGTCACCGCGGTTTCGGGATTGCCCTGGCAGTTTTGGCCACCTTGTTGGGATTCTGCGGCGAAGGCGATGAGCACATCGGTATCGGTCACGATCACCTCCGGGCCGCGTAGCCGATCACCCATGGCCTGTCCGCTCGCACATGCCCGTTCGGTCACGAGGACATGGATGACGCTGCTGCTGGGCGTGAGAGGCTCGGCAGACGGCTCGAGACGCCAATCGACGGCGTTGAGTCCTCCCGTCACTTTCACTTCGAGCGGGCATGGGCCACCCATGCTTGAACCCGCCCATCTCCACTCGTCTCCGTCTCTCTCGGTCTCCATGAACGAGATAGACGGCTCCGTTCGTGTCGTGTCCGAGTGGACGAGCAGGACTCGATCATCTGTGCGATCGAGGACTCGCCAGCCGTCCTGGGGCCAGAAGTCTCCCTCCGCACTCTCCAGGAACGGCGTGATCGCTTCTTCCACCTCAGGGAGGCCACTGTCGGAAAGGAGTGGCACGTCGATGAGAGCTGAGGCCGGGAAGCTACTGCCGCTCCTGCACCCGATCAATGTGTCATCGGGCAGTTCGCCGGCAGCGTCGGCCGCGACGATGACCCGGATCTCTCCTGCGTTGGCGGTGAGGGCGACCAGGCCTGGGGCCTCTGAAGTCGTCGGCACCGCTGCGGTTGTCGAGGTTGTGGGCTGCACAGGCGCGGTCGTCCCTGGATCGGGAGATGTTGTGCTCTGAATGTTCGACGGATCGAGAGCGCCGTCCGTACTCGTGCAGGCAGCGAGGATCAGGCCGAACGCGGATACGGCGACGAGCAACCGTAGAGGAACATGGAGACGAGCACGCATTCTCATACCGTTCTGACGCACGGAACCGAGTCCTGGTTCCCGATCCATACAAAGAGATGAGAGTTGCCATACTGTGGTGCAATGAGACTGTCAGCGAGGCTGGTTTTCGTCGCACTGATCGCCGGTGCAGGCATCGTCGCTGCCGGGTGCACCACCGTCAGCGAATCGGACGTCGCGGCGACTGACCCATCGACGCAAGTCACATCGACGATCGAAGAGACGGCGACCGTGACATCGACGCAGACCACAACCACACATGAACCGGTGGTTACCGATTCCACACTGCCTGCCACAACGACCTCCCGGGCGCCGGAGCCGCCGTCTCTGGTGCTCGTCGAGGTCGGTAGCGGCTTCGACTCGCCGGTGCTTCTCATGGCACACCCCGGTGGGGGAGCGGACCTGGTGGTCGAGCAAAGTGGCCGGATCGTGCGCAACGATCCTGACCACAGCGTCGTGCTCGACATCACCGATGATGTGCTGTTCAAGGGAGAGCAGGGACTCCTCGGTGTGGCGTTTCATCCACGATTCACGGACGTCAGCCTCGCGTATGTCAACTATGTGGATGAAACGGGGAGGACCGTGATCGAAGAGTTCGCGGTCGTTGAAGGCGTGTTCGATCGAGCGTCACGGCGCGTCATCTTGGAGGTGGGCCAGCCGGCGGCGAACCACAACGGAGGCATGGTTGCGTTCGGGCCCGATGGCTATCTCTGGATCGGGATGGGCGATGGGGGAGGAGCGAACGACCGGTTCGGCCAGGCCCAGGACGCAGAGACGCTGCTCGGGGCCATGCTCCGGATCGACATCGACGAGCAAGAAGACCGTGCCTACGGGATCCCTCGAGACAACCCGTTCGCCAATGGTGTGGGAGGGGCGCCCGAGGTGTGGGCGACGGGGCTGCGAAACCCGTGGCGCTTCGCGTTCGACGGTGACGACCTCTGGATCGCTGACGTGGGCCAGAACGAGATCGAGGAAATCAATGCGGTCGAAGCGTCCGACGCGGGGTTGAACTACGGCTGGCCGATCATGGAAGGGACGACGTGCTTCGGCGGCGAGGGCTGTGACCCGACGCCGTTCGTGGCACCGCTCGTGGAGTACGACCACGATGAGGGATGTTCCGTCACGGGTGGCTACGTCTACCGTGGTGGTGCGATCCCCGAACTCGACGGCCAGTACTTCTACTCAGACTTCTGCAGCGGCTTCCTGCGCAGCACCGCCCTGGATGGAACGGTCACCGACTGGACGAACCAGACCGGCGAGACATCGCGGGTCACCGGGTTCGGCGTCGGAGGCGACGGTGAGCTGTACGTCGTGGCACAGGGCGGAGCTGTGTTCCGCGTCGAGAACGATCAATGAGCGACGGACAGACGGCGATCGCGATGCGGGCCACCGAGTTGCTGGCTCAGAGGGGTGATCCATCGCAGGCCGCTGCGATGGCGGCCTACATGAAGACCGAGATGCCGTTCTACGGTGTGTCGAGCCCGGTGCGTAAGACGATCTCGGGAACACTGCGCAGAGAGTTCCCTGCGACGATGCGGAGCGACTACGACAGGGGTGTGCGTGCGCTGTGGGGCGGCACGCATCGGGAGGAGAAATACCTTGCGATCGCGTATGCCAGGTCGTTTCCACGCTTTGTGACGGCCTCGAGCATCCCGATGTACCGGATGATGATCACGCGGGGCGCCTGGTGGGACCTCGTCGACGAGATCGCTTCCCACCTCGTCGGCACGGTCGTGCACAACCAACGAGGTCGTCTCACACCGGTGATGACATCATGGACCACGAGCGAGGACATGTGGTTGCGGAGGACGAGCATCATCTGCCAACTCCGCCACAAGGCCGACACGGACACCGCGCTCCTCGGCATCGCTTGCACCGAGAACCTGGGGAGCACGGAGTTCTTCATCAGGAAGGCGATCGGCTGGGCGCTGCGGGAGTATGCCAAAACGAACCCCGCATGGGTTCTCGGGTACGTCGAGCGCCATACGGACGAGATGTCGGGGCTCACGTACAGGGAAGCGATGAAGCACCTGAACGCTTGAGGGTGCGCACACTCTCGCCCTGGTCGCCACCGGCCGGGTTGTCTGACCATAAGTCCGGTATTCTGCCTTCAGAACTCGAAAGGATCCTCTTGTCAACCCAAGCGAAACAGAACTTCCCCACGTGGATGATCGTCATAGCCATCATCCTCCTTGCCGGCCCGATCATCTGGGGACTCAGCGCCGTCATGCACATCGCCGCGGCCATGTCGATCGGCGGGATTCTCGTCGTCATCGCGATCGTTGCCCTCTTCGTCTACCTCAACAAGCGCGTCAACGGCTAGAGCACCTGCCCTTCCTGCGGAAGTGTGATTAGCGCGGTGCGCGCCGGGATTCCGCTACACGCTCGTGAAATTTCGTCTACGCTGAGACTCCAGATACAAGGGGGGTCGCATCGTGCGAAGGTATGTGAGGTTTGCGGTATTGACGGCGGTGGCATCGGCGACAGCGATCGCCCTGGTGGCCCCTCCCACGCCAACGGCGCGAGCCGCGGGCGAATATCACTTCACCGACGTCACAGACGTGGCGGGTGTTGCTGACTCCGAACACCCGCACTTCGGAGCCACGTGGAGCGACTACAACGGTGACGGACTCCTCGACCTGTATGTCGTCAACGGTGCAGGCGATCCTTTCGATGTCGAAGACGAGAACGTCCTGTTCCGCAATGAAGGCGACGGGACCTTCTCGGATGTGACCGTTGAGACCGGCACCGGTGATCCATATGTTGCAATGCGCAACGTCTGGGCAGACTACGACAGGGACGGCGACCTCGACCTCTACTCGCACAATTTCCAAAAGAGCACGCTCTATCAGAACAACGCCAATGTGTTCACCGACGTCAACGGCACATCAGGAGCGGGGCTCGAGATGGAGAAGGGCACGGGGGCTGCGTGGGGAGACTACGACAACGACGGATGGCTCGACATCCACGCAACGAGCTTCCCTGGAACAAACGCTTTACTCCACAACAACGGAGACGGAACCTTCACCGACGTCCAGCCGACATCCGGTATGTCGCTCTCGGCGGCCGTTATGGGCAATGTGTGGGGCGACTTCGACCTCGACGGAGACCTCGACATGGCCCTCGCAGCAGTTACGGATCAGGACACCACGTTCCTGTACGAGAACAACGGCGACGGAACGTTCACCGATATCACCGTTGCTGCGGGAATCGCGCTCGAGGAAGGCAGTTCCACAGCAGCAGTGAATTGGGCGGACTACGACAACGACGGAGACTGGGACCTTCTCATCACCGAGGTTGCCCACGGTGGGAGCAAGGTGATTCCCAACCGGATGTACCTGTACGAGAACCAGGGAGACAAGACGTTCATCGACGCCACCGCAGCAGCGGGATTGACTCCCGTGGGTGTCGGCGATTTCTACGACGCCGCGTTCGCCGACTACGACAACGACGGCGACATCGACCTGTACGTCGGCGCCAGTGACGCGGCGAACATCATGTACCAGAACAACGGCGACGGTACATTCAGCGACGTCTCCACCGATCTCGGCGTCGGACTTCCCATGACCGGTATGGGGATCATCTGGGGGGACTATGACAACGACGGCAACCTGGATCTCTACGTCGTGCAGCATGGCGGAGCGGTCCCCAACGTTCTCTTCCACAACCAGGGTGGGTCCAACAACTGGCTGCAACTCGAACTGAAAGGCACGGTCAGTAACCCCGATGCGATAGGAGCGCGGGTAACGGTGGTCGCCAACGGGCAGACACAGATGCGCGAGGTGAGCGGGGGATCTGGCTTCTTCTCTCAGCACAGCCTCGTTCAGCAGTTCGGTCTCGGAGCGAGCACGACCATCGACAGCATCGAAATCGTATGGCCGTCGGGCATCGTGCAGAACGTGAGCGGCCTCACCATCAACGAGCGCCACTTGATCGTCGAGGCAGACACCGGAGCGCCGACAGCGTCCTTCACGACTGCTGCAGGGGCGGCTCCGCTCGACGTGGATTTCGATGCTTCTGCCTCAAGCGATGACGGGACGATCGTGAGCTATGACTGGGACTTCGGCGACGGATCGATCGGTACCGGCGTGATGACCTCGCACTCCTACGCCGCTGCGGGCTCATACACGGCGATGTTGACGGTCACAGACGATGCGGGGCTGACCGGGTCGACATCCGAACTCGTGACGGTCTCGGACGGGTCGAACCAGAACCCGACCGCGGATTTCTCAGCGGTGCCGAGCGGCCTGAGTGTCTCGTTCACAGATACGTCGATGGACGTCGACGGAGCGGTCGTTGCATGGGACTGGGACTTCGGCGATGGAAGCGTTTCACCCGAGCAGAATCCAGTACATGACTACGCGGCACCGGGAACCTACGACGTCACCTTGACAGTTACAGACAACGATGGGGCCACCGACGTCGCCAACGCCGCGGTCGTCGTGACTGACTCCGGTGGCACGTCTGTTCATGTGGGCGACATCGACGGTTCCACGGTCGATGGAAGCGGCGGCCGCTGGAACGCGATCGCCACCTTCACTGTCCATGACGCCGATCATGCCCCTGTCTCTGAAGCGACGGTTGCCGGGAACTGGACGACGGGGAGCCTTAGGCCTGCGACCTGTGTGACCGATGCAACGGGTACATGCTCGATCACGGGCGCCGATATCAGGAGCACGACGACGAGCGTCACGTTCGTGACCACTGAAGTGACCCATGCATCGCTCACCTATGACGAGGCGATGAACCATGACCCTGATGCAGACAGCGATGGAAGCACGATCGTCATCTCCCACGGTGGGAATTCCGCGCCGATTGCCGGATTCACATCGAGTTGCACGGCAAGCACCTGTGACTTCTCAGATACGTCGTCGGATGCAGACGGTTCGGTCGTTGCATGGGACTGGGACTTCGGCGACGGTCAGTCCTCGTCGTTGCAGCACCCATCCCATGCCTATCTGGCGGACGGTACGTACAGCGTCATGTTGACGGTCACAGATGACCTTGGCGCTGTTGGGTCGACGAGTTCATCGGTGGTTATCGGAGAGCCCGGTACGGCGACATCGATCCACGTCGCTGATCTGGACGGTGCCTCGATCAGCCAGGGCGACCCCGATTGGCTTGCGATCGTCACGGTTACCGTGGCGGACGACAACGACGTACCGGTGGAAGGTGCGACCGTCGACATCGAGTGGCGCAGTGGCGAAGTGATGTCATGCGTATCGGGTGCCACAGGAATGTGCGATGTCGAGTCGTTGACAGACCGAGGGCGGACATCTCTGACGGTCACGGCCGTGGCTCACTCGACGTTGACATACGATCCAGCATCCAATATGGATCCCGACGGTGACAGCGACGGGACCATGATCGAGGTCTTCGCCCCGTAGAACCGCGGACAACAGGCAACGGAGAGCGCATTCGACTTCCGGGCCTCTCGAACTAAATCACATCCTTGTCATTCAAAGATGTGCGGTACACGCTCGACCCTGTTTACATCCCGAGCGGCGCCCCGGAAACGAGGCGCCGCTCGAATGGCTGCAGTACCGCACAGGACCTGCTTACCTACGGGCAAGCACCACGAAATGGTGTGACCGCCCCTTCT
Source organism: Actinomycetota bacterium (assembly GCA_039714815.1). Lineage (GTDB taxonomy): Bacteria > Actinomycetota > Acidimicrobiia > Spongiisociales > UBA5794 > JAMBLL01. The sequence goes on from JBDLIR010000064.1 coordinate 8,052, forward strand.
ACGGGGAAGAGCGAACGGATTGCACTAACTCCCTGAGTTGTGTAGAGTTCCGCTCCGCTGGTCGAGTCCGACTGGCGGGTGCTGCTTGTCCAAAGCAGCGCTATACTATGAGGCCCCACAGAGGTCAGCCGTGCGTTGTGCGCTGTGGGATCCGGGCTCCTTGACAACTGAACAGTGCGTCAATCGATCATCGCAAGATGAACGATTGAGATTGACAGGCGCTTGCCGCCAGGCCACCTCTCGAGGCGGCTGAACGGTGAGCGTAATATCCATCAGACCAACCACTTCGGTGGGAGGAACGATGGGTGTACAAAAAAGCCAACGGTCATACACATAGAGGACCCCGTCCTCGTATGACCTACGGTCACACATCATGAGGACTTGTCCTCGTGTGGCCACATCCTTTTGAGGGATGAAAAAACACTCCTGGTCTGTGTTTACACAGACACAGGATCGTTCTCATCGAAGAACTTCGATGGAGAGTTTGATCCTGGCTCAGGACGAACGTTGGCGGTGCGCTTAATGCATGCAAGTCGAGG
>JBDLIR010000065.1:0-8581 GCA_039714815.1 Actinomycetota bacterium
GACGTCATCCATTCCGCGGGCTGACGACGCCATATAGGACGCAGCGAACCCTGGGTTCACGACGTCATCCATTCCGCGGGCTGACGACGGCATATAGGACGCAGGGAACCCTGGGTTCAGGACGTTAGGGGGTGAGGGCGGCGTGGACGGCGGTGGAGAAGGTGGTGCCGACGTCGGCATCGATGCGGAGGGTCAGGAGCGGGGATCCATCGTGTTCGGTGGTTCCCTGGTTGACGACCACGTAGGGCACTCCCCTGCGGGCCGCGACGAGCGGGATCTCTGCCGCGGGATACACGGACAGGGTCGACCCCATCGCGATGACCAGGTCACAGGCGTCTGCTGCCTGCATTGCCCGGTACATCGTCATCGAATCGAGCGGCTGACCAAAGCTGATCGTTGCCGGCTTGAGCAGCCCCCCACATGAGCACCTGGGAGGGACACGCGTCCTCGTGAATTCCTCGAGATGGGGACTGATCGGAGAAAGGGTTCCGCAGTCGAGGCATCCGGCTTCTCTGCCCGTTCCGTGAACCTCGACCACCTTCCCACGGGACGACCCTGCCATCGAGTGGAGCCCATCGATGTTCTGGGTCACGATCGCTTTGAGTTTGCCTGCGTTCTCGAGGTCGACGCACGCCGTGTGCACGGCACCGGGGCGTGCGGCCCCGATGTGGACCGCAGCTGCCACTTTCTGATCCCAGTACTTGACCCGATCCTCCTCGGAGGCGACGAAGTCCTGGAACATCACCGGCCTCTGGGTATTCCACACGCCTTGCGGACCCCGAAAGTCAGGGATGCCGGTCTCGGTGGAGACACCTGCGCCGGTAACGATGAGGATCGCATCGGCAGCCGCGATCAGCGTGGAGAGTTCGTGCACGCTATCCACCCTCAGTCCTCCCCTTCGAGTCCAAGACCCGGTATCTGCAGTTCCTCGACGATGTCCTTCGTCTCGTGCCCGGTGAGCGTTGACCCGGTGTCCCATGCGTCGTAGCGCGAGGCTGTGCGTGGGTCGACACGTTCGATCGCAGTGGCAATGAAGTGGCTGGAATCTCCCTCGCTCGCCTTCGCATCGACATAGGCGATGTCCCCGAGCAACTCTCGTGCGAGAGCGACCTCGTCGAGATCCTGCCCTACGGTGACCAGCCTGGAGCGTCCGAGTTCGTCTTTGAACCGGAACGTGCGCGTCCCGAGGTTGGCCCCGTACAACCTCCCGACGAAGGACAGCGAGGTGAGTGAGCGACGTCTCTCGTCTTTGAGAACCTCGGCGGGGTCGAACTCGATCATGGTCTCCGACTCCCCCACCGCTGCGACCACCTGCACCCGATGGTGAGCACCGGCCGAGCGCATGAACCGATGGAGTGACCGTGACGCAGGGTCACCGATCGCTTCGCTCAGATCCTTGCCGTCGATGAGCGCTCCGATGGAATGCACGAACAGTTCAGTCGCCTGCACACCGGCGTCCCCCTTGCCGAAGTCGATGGGGAACTGCTCGGTGTCATGGGGCGCTTCGAAGGACACCATCGATCGGTCGACGTCGATGCCGAGAGGCACGAGGACGGACAGATCCTTGAGAAACGCCGGGCTGCGCCCTCCCCCTGCGCGGTCGTTCAGCGCACGGGCGATTCGCTCGACGCCGCGCATCACTGATCGTTGGATCGCGGCGAGTTCTTCCCCCGAAAGTGCACCATCTACCCCGACATCCATCTGGATGGTGAGCGTGGCCCTCGGTGCTTGTGAGATGGGAAGGCTCCCTTTCAGCGTGTCAACCAGACTACTCATCCACCGATTGTCTCACGCAGCCGTGACACGATCACCAGCGGGCATGCACCTGGGTCTTGACGGAGCTCCGATAGGTGTCAACGACCTCTCCCATCGTGTGATCATCCAGAGGTGGAAGATCCGACGCAGCTGCGTTCGCAACTGCCTGGTCGCTGTTCTTGGCTCCCGGAATCACCGTTGAAACGGCATCGTGCATGAGAATCCATTTGAGGGCGAATTGAGCCATCGTCGCCTCCGACGGCTTGATCGACTCGATCTCAGCCACAGCTGCGAGACCTGTTGCGAAGTCCACTCCGGCGAACGTCTCTCCGACGTCGAAGGCCTCCCCGTGGCGGTTGTAGGAGCGGTGATCGTCTGCGGCGAATGCCGTGTCGACACGCATCTTGCCCGTGAGCAGCCCACTCGCAAGCGGGACACGCACGATCACACCGATGTCAGCTGCGACGGCAAGGTCGAAGAAACGGTCCGCTGGCCGTTGGCGGAACATGTTGAAGATGATCTGCACGGTCTCGACACCGGGGTATTCGATCGCCTTCATCGCCTCCTCGACACGCTCGACGCTCACGCCGTAGTGCTTGATCTTCCCCTTCGCCTTGATCTCATCGAGCGCGGCGAACATCTCCGGCCGGTAGTAGACGTCTGTAGGTGGGCAGTGCAGTTGAACGATGTCGAGCGAGTCGGTATCGAGGTTCACCAGGCTGCGGTCGATGAACGCCTCGATGTTCGCTCCTGTGTATCCGTCTGCAGTGTGCGGGTCGAGGCGACGGCCCGCTTTGGTTGCGACGACAAGGTCGGCATCGGCGCGTTCCCGGACGAGTTGCGCGACAAAGCGTTCGCTCCGTCCATCACCGTATACGTCTGCCGTGTCGATGAACGTGACGCCGGCATCGACCGCAGCGTGGAGTGCATCCATCGCGGTCGCGTCATCCACACTCCCCCAGTCCGCTCCGATCGCCCAGGCCCCGAACCCGACCTCGGAGACCTCGTATCCGGTGCTTCCAAGTGTTCTGTAGTTCATGATGTCTCCTTGTTTTCAGGTTATCGCGATGAGGTGCATCAGACCTCAACTGGTTGGCCGGTTTCGGCAGATCGGTACGCCGCCAGCGCAACCTCTGTGGCGCGCAGTCCGTCCATCCCGGTGACCGCCAGCTCATGCTCTCCGCGCACGGCACCTATGAAATGCTCGATCATCGAACGGTTCGGGTCGTGTCCCCAGTCGACCCATTTCGTCGTGCCCCCCGACCACACATCCATCCGCTCGGCGAACGCGTCGATGGTGAAGATGCCTTCTGTGCCGACCGTTTCGATCGTGAGTCCGCCCCACGTCGGGTAGCTGTCCGGCCGACTCCAGGAACAGTCGATCGTCGCAATGACATCGTTGTCGAAGCTGACGGTGACGATGCCTCCCGTCTCCACATTGGCATCTGGATGCATCACGCGGTTGACCTCTGCGTACACCTCGACGGGCTCTGAAGCCAACCACCATCGCATGATGTCGATGAGATGCACCACATGATCCATGACGGCCCCTCCACCGGCGGCCACGGGATCTGCGAACCACGCAGCGTGATCCGTGGGGATTCGCCCGTTGTTCGTCCCCGTGAAGGCGACGACCGTTCCGGCGCGCCCGTCTACAACCCACTGTGAACCCTCGATCAGCGGGGGGCTGAAACGCATCGGGAAAGCGGTCATCAGTTTGATCCCGCCTTCTCGACAGACGTCCACGAGTTGTCTCGCGTCATCGATGTTCGTTGCCAGCGGCTTCTCGCACAGGACGTGGACGCCTGCCGCAGCAAGTCGCTCGACGACCGTCAGGTGCTCGCTGGTCCGGGTACACACGATGCCTGCATCGATTCCCGCCCCGATCAGGGTGTCGTGGTCCTCGAATACCTGGTCTCTTTCACCGGTACTCCATCCTCCACGGAGATCGGCGTCCGGTTCGGACACCCCCACGAGCTCGACACCGTCCATGTCGCGCAGGATGGCGGCGTAGGCTGCTGCGTGAACATGGGACAGCCCCACGATCCCAACTCTGATCATGGCGTCACCTCGATGGCCCGATTCGTTGCGATCGATTCTTCAATGGCGTCGCACACGGCAACGGCCTTCGCGCCGTCGAGTGCCGTGACCGTGGGCTCAGCTTCACCGCGGAGCACTGCCGAGAAGTGTCGGATCTCGGTGACATACGGTGACTCTGCCGATGACGATGGTGGCTCGGGAACATCCGCAACCTCTCCCTGTGCCTCGACGCTTGCGATGAACGACGACGCAGCGTGACGCTGGATGAGGCCATCTGAACCGGCGATCTCGAGGGTTGCACGAAACGAACCACGCGGGTACGCCCATGATCCCTGGATATGCGTGATGGCGCCGCTCGTGTGTCTGAGTGTGGCCAGCACGTGGTCTCCTCCGCTCGCACTTCGTGCGTACACGCGCTCCACGTCTCCCGCCACCCATCGTGCGTAGTCGACGTCGTGGATCATCAGGTCATACACGACACCCCCGGACTTGGGTCGATCGGTGAACCAGGCCGCAGCCCCTGCGGGCAGATATGTGGAACGGTCGAGGCGCATCACGCCGACATCGCCGACGTCGCCGGCAACGGCAATGTCCCGGGCGGCGACGTATTCGGGGAAGAATCGGAGCACATGGCCGACCAGGAGGCGGACACCTGCCATCTCGCAGACCTCGATCGCGTCGAAGGCCTCGGGTCCGGTTCGTGCCAGGGGCTTCTCGCACACGATATCGACGCCTGCTTGGGCAGCGGCGGTGACATACCCGACATGGGTGTGGGTCGGCGTGCAGATGTCGACAACGTCGACCATCGCAGCGAGATCCTCGAAGTCCTCGGCAACAGAGGCACCATGATCCGCTGCGAGCTTCGAAGCTCGATCACGATCAGAATCGAACACGGCAACGACACGGTCGTGTGCGACTTCCCAACCCCCCGCGTGAACACCCGCCATGTTCCCTGCACCGACGATGCCGATACGAAGGGTCACTTCACCCCGCCCTGGGTGATGCCGCTGAGCATCTGCTTCGAGAAGATGACGTACAGGATGAGAATCGGGATCGCAGCCAGCGTCAAGGCGGCCAGGACCGCCTGCCAGTCGGATACGAACTGGCCGAGGAAGAGTTGCACGCCAAGCGTCACGGTCTTCGTTGATTCGCCGGGGGCAAGGATGAGCGGGAACCAGAGATCATTCCATACGGGCAGCATCGTGAAAACTGCAACGGCCGCGAGCCCCGGTTTGACGAGGGGAATGGTCAGAGAGAAGACCCTGTACTCGCCCGCGCCGTCGATGCGCGCCGCGTCTTTCAGTTCTCCTGGAACCTGTCGGAAGAACTGCGCGAGGATGAAAACAGCGAGAGGTATCCCCATTGCGACATACACGAGGATCAGAGCAACGAGCGTGTTGACGAGTCCGAGAGACACCATCAGCTTGAGGATCGACACGGTGCCGAGACGAATCGGAATCATGACGCCAACGGCGAGGAACAGGGTCAGGAACGTGTTCCCCATGAACCTGTACTCCGCAAGTGCATACGCTGCAGCCGCACCGAGCAGCAGCACGAGCGCCACTGCAACTACGGTGACGGTGATGCTGTTGAAGAAGTACCTCGGGAAGTTCGCCCTCTCCCACACCGTTTCGTAGCCCTTCAGGCTGAACGACTCTGCATCGGGAAACGAGAACGGCGAGTCGAAGATGGCCTTTCGGGTCTTGACGGAGTTCATCACGATCAAGACGATCGGTCCGAGCGCTAGCAGCGTGTACAGCACGAGGAGACCGTGAATGCTGGACTTTGCGATCCTCTTGCGTCCCAGACCGCTCCCCGAATAGGTAGACGCCCGCCTGGTGCTCATAGTTCGTAACTCTCGACGCGTCTGGCCCAGCCGAAGAGGTACACGAGCACGCCGGCAAGGATGACGATGAACATCGCTGTTGCAACGGTCGCACCGTTCGCGGTGGAGCCTGGCTGCAACTGGAAGCCGAAGAACGAGCGATAGAAGAGCGTCCCCATGATGTCCGTTGAGAACTCGGGGCCGGCAAGCGCTCCCTGGACGCTGTAGATGAGGTCGAAAGCGTTCAGGTTCGCGATGTAGGTGATGATCGAGATGATGCCGAGCATCGGGAGGAGCAAGGGGAAGATGATCCTCCAGAAGATCTGCCAGCCGTTCGCCCCATCGACGCGTGCGGCTTCGATGAGATCTTCAGGGATACCGACGAGAACCGCGTAGAAGAACATCATCGGGATGCCGACGAACTGCCACACCGACATCAGCGAAAGCGTCGGCAACGCGGTTGAGGTGAGACCAAGCAGCGGCGTCGACACTACGCCCCACAGCGGCGAGAGGATCAACTGCCAGATGAACCCGACGATGACGACGGAGAGAACCGTCGGGGCGAAGATGAGGGTGCGGTAGGTACCTCGGCCCTTCTTGAGGAGTTGCTGGGTCAACAGCACGGCGAGGAAGAGGCCAACCGGGTTCTGTATGAGCAGGTGGAACCCGAAGAAGATGAAGTTGTTGCCGAGGGCGTTCCAGAAAGAAGAAGAGAGGTTCCCACCAGGAAGGAGTTCAGCGAAGTTCGATAGTCCGACGAATGTGCCTGCGTCGGAGAAGAAGCTCAGGCGGAGCGAGTCGAGGAGTGGGTACACCATGAAGACGGTGTACACCACCAATGCGGGACCGAGAAAGACAACGACGTGCCGGGGGATCTTCCGCCGTCTGGCGGAGGATCCCCTGACAACGTCAGTGTTGGTCGACGTGGTTGTCACCTATCGATCAGCCACCTTGCTGCGGTTCGTACCACTGCTCGAGACCTTCCTGGAGTGTTGCTGCGCCATCTTCGGGGCTCACGCTCCCGTTGATCACGCTAGCACTCACGGCCCAAAGCTCGTTCTCGAGGTTCGGCTCGCCACGAGACAGGATCTGGTAGGAGTTGCGAATCGTTGATTCGCACTCGCCCCGCCAGGACACGAACTCCTGTGCGAGTGGGTCTTCCATGGTCACGTCGTGGTTCGACAGGCTGAAGAAGCCTGGCAAGGAGTTTGCGTACAGCGAAGCAAAGTCCGCTGATGCAACCCAGGTCAGGAACGTCTGAGCTGCCTCAGAGTTCCCTGTGGCCGCATTCATTCCCAGTGCGATGTCGGTGTGATCAGAGATGTAACACGTGTCGCCTGCAGCCTTGACAGGTGGCAGGAACGCCCCCATCTCGAATTCGGCTTGCTCGTTGAACAGCCCGATCTCCCATGAACCTGCCGGGTAGATCGCTGCTCCACCAAGGGTGAACAGGGCCTGGGAGTCCGGATACCCGATCGCCTCGAACCCGTCTGGCATGTAGTCGCCCCACTTTGCGAGTGTTGCGAATGTGTCGACGTACTGCTGGTCCGTGAACTTCTCTGTGCCATCTATCAGCCCGAGACGTCCTTCTTCACCGTTCCAGTAGTTCGGCCCGATGTTCTGAAATCCCATTGTTGCGGATTCCCACTGGTCGACGGTTCCGATGCCAAGCGCATCGTAGGTTCCGTCAGCCTTGATCGCATCGAGGACCGCAAAGAACTCGTCTTCCGTCGTCGGAACCTCAACTCCGACCTCGGCGAACGCATCTGCGTTGTAGATGAATCCGTGAATGACTGAAGCCATCGGAACACAGAACTTCTGTGTTCCGTCGTCAGTGATCCACGCAGACTGTGCGACGCTGCTGAAGTTCTCCATACCGGACAGATCGGTGATGTCGGCCAGGAATCCCGCATCGTAGAGTTCCAGTGAAGCATCGAATGGACGACAGGTGATCAGGTCACCCGCTGTTCCCCCCTCGAGCTTCGCCTGGAGGGATGCGTTGTACTCGGCAGGTGCGGTCGGTGCGAACGTCACCGTGATGTCAGGGAACTCCGCATTGAATGCGGGGATGATGACATCCTGCCAGATGGTGAGGTCATCGTTTCGCCAGCTCTCGATGACGAGTTCCCCGGAACCGCCAGCAGAGTCACCAGCGTCCCCGGCAACCGTTGTTTCCGTGCCCCCATCGGGAGCTTCCGTGGTATCGGTCGAATCGCTGCTGCACGCCGCTAGTACAAGCAGCAATGCGAAGAATCCGGCGATCCATGTGATTTTTCGAAACATCTCATTCCTTTCTAACCAGCTGTGCTGGATCTTCTGCGAGCGCATTGTTCACCGAAAAGCGGACCCATGCGAATCCGCTCACGTGTATCTTGACTTTGCTCAGTGGCTAAACATACCTGTGACAGCGATGCGAGTCAAGCGGAATAGCGATTTCCTACGGACTTGACAATCCATACCTAAGGTTCGTATGTTGAGCAGACATATGTCACTCTTTCAGCACTCAGAACCGGGCGGTGGCCTTCGAGTAGACAGGAAGGCGACCCGCATCGACTCGAAGCTCCAGAATCGTCGTTTCGTGCTGCAGTGCATCTATGGGGACCAGTCCACATCGCGAGCCGATGTTGCACGCGCTACCGGGCTCACGCGCGCAACGGTCTCGGAGATCGTGAGCGATCTTCTCGATGAGGGGCTCGTTCTGGAAGTAGGAACGGCTCCCTCGGGTGGGGGGAAGCCGCCTGTGCTCCTATCGATAGCAGAGGATTCCCACCACCTGATCACCGTCAGGCTGGGTGCGAGTCGGTGGACAGGCTCCCTCCTGACCCTCAGGCGCCGAATCATCCGGTCGTCAACGGTGAACAGCTCCGGAAGGCGTGGTGCTCCTGCTATCGATGCCCTGCGAGAGTTCGTCGGGGAGTTGATCGAGTCGACCCCCGAGCATGTTCTCGGTATCGGCATCGC
>JBDLIR010000066.1:0-8482 GCA_039714815.1 Actinomycetota bacterium
TCCCGATTGTCGTGGATACCGGCGAGGCTGTTGTAGTCGTCGTTTCCGGAGCGTCGGTGGTGGTCGTTGTCGGTTCGTCCTCAGCGGGCTTGCGGTAGTTCCAGCTCCAGTGCTGTCTCGTCACATCGCCGCTGGGCCATGTCATCGTTCTCGTGACCGTGTTGCCGGATGTCGACGATGTGCACTTCCTCCCGCCGTTGTTGCCGTAGAGGGTGACCGTGATCGATGTCGATGACGCGCTCGTCTGGATGTACACAGGTGCCGCGGAGTCGTTGCGGAACTTGACATCCGGTGACGGCCACCCGAGCGTCGCTTCGCGTACATACGGATAGCGTGAGAAGTAGAGGCTGTGGGGCTGGTGGAACACATCCTGGTAACAACCGAAGAACACAGCGTTCCACAAGGTCGTTGCGAACTGGCTCGTACCGCCACCGACGTTCACAGGACTGTCGCAGCAGACGACCTTCCCGCCGATGATCGCCCCGGCCCGCACGTAGCCCTTCGCCTCGGTTCGCTTCCCCGCTCTGGCGTTGAGGGAGAACGTCTCTCCAGGCATCACCAGCGCACCGTTCGCTGCACGAGCGATCTTCTGGATGTTGACGACCCTGCTCTGACAGCACGGGTGGTACGTCGTGAATGAGGAAACCTTGCCGAACGGCCCGAGCTTCGCTGCGTCCTCGGCCGTGTAGGAGGCTTCGACCCCGTCGATCGTCGGAATGATGCCCGATCGCAACGCGCCTGCCGCCCTCGCCAGGACGAGGTTCACGGCCCCTTCGACATCGAGCGACTGTCCAGGCACGGATGGCACGACCACAAGGTTGTCTGCAGCGCGGCTGAACGCGAATGTCGCATCGATGGGCGCTGTGTTGAAATCGTCTGCGTATGAGGATGCGATCCGTGCAAGGGACTCACGGTCCAGGTAGACGCGGATCGCGGGTTCCGGGTCCTCGACGGTCTCGCTTCGCAACGCCTTCTTCAGGTCATCTGCGGTGAAGATGATCTCCCCTTCGCCACGTTCAGCGCGCAAGATGATTTCTGACCGCACCATCCTGGCTGCTCGGGAAACGGCGGCATCGACGTCGTCGCTGGTGATCCGGGGTCGTGCAGTGATCACCGGCACGTCCGTCGGCGTTCGATCAAGCGACAGGATCTGGTCGCGTACGAGAGGAAGCGCGGCTTCGACGTCGATCCGGAGCCCTTCTGATGGATACTGCGGCGTGACCTTGCCGTTCACGATCTTCACCGCCCCGTCGATCGCGGGTGTGTCGATCGCCCCCAGAGATGCCTCTTCGAGCATCGCTCGGACGGCGTCATCGTCGACGGTTGCGGGAATCGGGATATCGATCCGCTCGCCGGCCATCCAGGCGACGATCCATCGAGTCGCCTCCGCGGCGCTCCCGGCGTCGGCGATGAACGATCTCGTCTGCGCAGCAAGAGCCACTTCGTCGACCTCGATCCCGGCTTCGGCCGGGTCGAGTTCTGCAGTCGTGCCGTTTACGACGATGACGACAGGCTCAGAGGTGTAAGTTGCCTCGTATCCAGAAGCGATCGTTGCGATCTGGTCTTCGGTCAGCACGAACTCGTTCGCGCTGGCTCCCTGGCCCTCACCGTTCGCACTGTCGGCCGATTCGCTCTCCTGGTACGCATACGCGGCACCGGCAAGGAGCAGCGCAGGGATGATCGCAGCTGCGATGATGTACTTTCGCATTTCCGTCCTGGCTCCGTGTGTGCGGGAAGTCTACGAGGCAGCTGGAAAAGGTTGGTGATTCAGATGCGAAACACCAGGCGCAGCAGTCTTCCCTGGTCTTCGCTCAGCGACGGTCAGGGGCGGCTGCCCTACTCATCCTTCTTCTTCGGCTGCTTGTAGCGCCAGGTCCAACTTTCGGTGGTAACCGAACCGTCAGCGTGCGTCATCGTGCGCGTGTTCGTGTTGCCCGATGTCGAGGATGTGCAGGTCCGGCCGCCGTTGTCCCCGTAGAACGTGACGGTGATCGAACCAGACGTGTACGAGGTGTCGATGTACACCGCGGTATCTGAGTCGTTGCGGAAAATGACGTCAGGAAGGGGGAATCCGAGCGTGGCTTCCCGTACGAACGGGTAGCGGGAGAAGTAGAGGCTGTGAGGCTGGTGGAACACGTCCTCGTAGCAGCCGAAGAACACGGCGTTGTAGAACGTCGTTGCGAACTGGCTCGTGCCGCCACCGATGTTGATCGGGCTGTCGCAGCAGGTGACCTCGCCGTCGATGATCGCACCGGCACGCACGTAGCCCTCTTCAAGCGTTCGTTTACCTGCCGTGTCGTTGACCGAGAACGTTTCGCCAGGCAGGACAACGGACCCGGCGATCTCATCAGCGAGATTCTGGATGTTCGTGACCCTGCTCTGGCCTGCAGGGTGGTAGGTCGTGAACGTCGACACCTCCTGCAACGGCATCCCTGCTCGAGCGACCTGTGTGTTGAACTCGGCATCGGGCCCTTCGACCATCGGGATCCTGCCCCTGCCGTCCTCTTTGATGGCTGCCTCCACCGTGTCTGGAATGCTGTCGAGGTCGACAACGACAGATGGAATCGAAGGAACGACGGTGAAGAGCTTCGCTTTCTGGTTGAAGGTGTACGACGCCGGCACAGCCGGGATCGTGAAGCGGTCCGCCGTGCGGGCAGCGATCTTGGAGAGGGTTTCCGCATCGAGGGAAACATCGATTGAAGCTGGCGAGTTGACCAGGATCTCGTGGCGCAGAGCAGTCTTGAGCCCTGCGGTCGTGAACACGATCGTCTTGCCGGTCTCGGCTTCCCTGAGGAATACCGGAGCATCTACGAGGTCGGTCGCTTCTGCGACCGCTGCGTCCAACTGCTGCGCGTTGATGAGGGTCGGGATCGGTGCAAGCGGAATCTCGACCGGTTCGTGTTCCACTTGCAGCAACTGTTCTCGGATGAGAGGAACTGCTGCGACGACATCGACCTGCACACCCTCTCGGGGATACTCTGGCACCACCTCTGCGTCCACGACCCTCATCGTCCCGTTATAGGGTGGTTTGTCGATCTCGTCGGTGAAGCCATCGAGGATTGCGGTGAGCGCTTCGTCATCGATGGAGACCGGGACCTCGATCGCCTTGCTCGACCTCCACGATCCGGCCCACGCTGACAGGTTCGCCCAGAACCCGTCTTCACGCCGCGTTGTCATGGCTTCTTGAGCGATGGCGTCTTCATCGACGGCCAGACCGACGTCGGCGGGGTAGATCTCGCGTTCAAGCTCATCGACGGTGACGATGACCGGCGTTGCAAGAAGGTCCGCTTCGTGGGAGATAACGATCGATGCGGTTTCGGATGGTGTGCTGCGAGAAACGTCGACCCCGACAACGGTCACGCCCCGGCTCACCCTGTTGGCGTCGATGACTTCGTCGCGCACGTACGCGCCCCCGATGACCAGGAGCACGATCACCGGTATGGCGATCGCAGCGGCGATGACGTACTTGCGCATGGTTGAGGTTTCCCACCGAGAGATGCGTTGCTGGCGCGTGATTCTACGCCTGCTAGCTAGGAAGCACTCTGTTTCAACCGATGAATATCGGCCAGCGTGTTGGTGACGGCACCGCTGCCGCTAGATTCGCTTGCTCGGTGTCATCAGTTCCCAGAATTCCACCGTCGAGCCCGTCGCGAGTTCGCGGAGTTCCACTTGCACGTCTTCGAGGCCTTCTGCGAACACGCGGTCGTCGCGGTACGGCGTGCGCAGCGTCTCGTCGGTCCACTCCATCACCACGGTGTTGCGTTCCCCAGGTGTCGTCCCGCTGTTGAAGTAGACCCTGCTCGGAGACCGGATCCCGGCGGCTTCGTAGGCGATGCCGATCGTGTCGATGAGAGATGCGGCTCTGCGAGCCTTCCCTGGCTCGACGGTATAGATTCTCCGGATCAGATACATGGTGATTCCCCTCGTGTTGGGCAAGGACGGTAGTCGACGATGGTCTCTCGCGTGCTGCTACCGCCAGTGCTCCGTGAGCAGGTCGAGCACATAGGCCCAGGCCTCGCGGAAGTAGGCCATGTAGGCATCCCAATCGTCGCCCGTCCCGAATCCCGTGTGGACGAGACGGACATGGGTCCCCAACTTGGCACCCGAGAACGTGATCACCACCCACGTGTGACTCTCTCGTAGGGCGAGGTGTGGCGGGGCGTTCCATGTGAACGAGATCATCTCCCCTGGTACGTACCCGAGGAACACGCATCCCTCACTGCCCCTCGACCCAGGCGCTGCATCGATGTCGAAGTACAGTTCGAACGGCCCGCCCACCCGGAGTTCCACGTTCATGCCGGGAGGGTTCCACCACGAGGCGATGCCCCCGCTCGACGCCCACGCGTCCCAGACAGTCCTCGGGGGTGCGGCGACCGTCGTGTCGACTACGAGAGACCTCAGGTCGGGTCCATCAAGAGCGATGTTCTTGTCAGGCATCGTGTCCCATCACAGCGTCACGTTAGCGCGACGAGTTCCGAGATCACCCGGTCGACCTCGTCAACGGTGTTGTAGTGGACGAAGCCGATCCGGACCAGTCCCTCAGGTGCCTTCTCCAACCTGTGCATGACCTCATGGGCGTAATAGTCGCCAGACCAAACAAAGCAACCGGCTCCTCCGAGGCGTTCGGCAACGTCATCTGGCGACATGCCATCGACGTCGATGGCGAACGTGGGCGTTCGGCCCTCGCCTGTGGCCTTTCCGTGCAGCGTGATTCCATCGATCGATCTCAGTGAAGCGAGGAAGCGGTTCGAGAGCATCGATTCGTGATCTGTGATCGATTCGTACGCAGAGACGATGCGCTTACGCCTCGTTTCTCCGGTACCCAGGGATGCGATGTAGTCGACCGCTGCCGTCACACCGGCGAGCGATTCGAACGATTGCGTCCCTGTCTCCCACCTGTCAGGTGACGAGTCGGGGGCCGGGCGCAGCTTGTACGGTTCGATCTCGTCGAGCACGGTCGCCTTGCCGAACAGGCACCCGGTGTGCGGGCCGAACCATTTGTACGCCGACGCCACGAGGAAGTCGGTGTCCGATTCCTTCACATCGATGAGGCCATGCGGCGTCTGATGCACAGCGTCGATGTAGGTGCGCGCTCCAACATCATGGGCTGCCTGGACGATCTCGGCTACGGGTGTGACGGTGCCAACGGCATTCGATGCATGGGTGAATGCCACGAGTCTCGTCCTCGCGTCGAGTGCCGTTTCGAGCGACCCGAGATCGAGCGCGCATCCGTCATCCGGATCGAAGTCCATGAACCGCACGTGAACACCAGCGTCGCGTGCAGCCTGTACCCAGGGAGACACGTTCGCATCGTGGTCGAGGCGCGTGAGAATTATGTTGTCTCCCGCACGCCACGTGCGTGACAGAGCGCGTGACATGGCGTAGGTGAGCGATGTCATGTTCTGGCCGAACACGACCTCATAAGGTTCGCAACCGAACAGGTCAGCAACCGCGCCGCGGGCCGCGGTGACGACGTCGTCGGTCTCACGGGATGTGACGAAGGGGCCGTGAAGGTTGCTTCCTCCACGAGACATGAACCCGGTCATCGCTTCGATGACCGAGGCGTGTACCTGCGTGCCGCCAGGGCCATCGAGGTAGGCGACGGTTCTCGCGTCGATCGTGCGAGACAGAGATGGGAAGCCTTGTCTGACGGCCTGGATATCGAAACTCATAGGATGCAGCGTAGGTCGGTCGTCAGCCATCAGCCGTCAGCCGTCAGCGGAAGACCTAGGACTTGCCCCGGTTTGGTGGACACCTTGAGGCTGATGGTTGTGAGCCTTCCCCGATCCGCTCTCCGACTTCCGCTTCTGGCGATCTACGATTTACGATTTACGATTCTGACTTCTGACTTCGGTCTTCTGACTTCCGTTCTGCGCCCTCCGTTCGTTGTGCGTGCGCGTACTCAATTACCGTTCTTCTCATGAAGTGGCTCTGTGAGAAGATCATCGTCTGGCGTGGCTGGACGATCGAGGGCACGAGACCGGACGTGAAGAAGGCAGTCTTCATCGGGGCCCCCCACACGTCGAACTGGGACTTCCTCTTCTTCATGGCCGTCATCAACCACTTCGACATGCGCGTCAAGTTCCTCATCAAGGACGGCGTGATGAAGTGGCCGCTGTCCTTGCTGCTCACGAGACTCGGGGCGATACCCGTGGACCGATCGAGTCATCACGATCTGATCGCCAGAGCTGTCAAGTCGTTCGAAGCACATGATGAGATGATGCTGCTCATCGCGCCTGAAGGCACGAGGGCGCGGGCCGACCATTGGCGGTCGGGATTCTGGAGAATCGCAGATGCTGCTGATGTACCTGTGGTCACCGCGTTCATCGATGGTGAGACGAAACGGACGGGTCTCGGGCCGATGTTTACCGTGGGCGGCGACCCCGATGCGCTGATGGCCCGTGCCAGAGAGTTCTACTCCGACAAGCACGGCCTGAAACCTCTCAACGCCGGGCCTGTCCGACTCTGAACGCGAACGCTGCTCCCCGTTCGGTGGCTGCATCGAATCAACTAGTCTTACCGCAAGAATTGCATTTCTTTCATGGAGGCGACAGGTGAGCGAATCTGCACCGAAATACCCCGGTATTCGGATAACGACAAACGGTAACCAGATCGTCTCGTATCACACCGAGGCGCGCATCACTCAGGGAGGTGTGTTCTACCCGATCACACCCTCGACGGAGATGGGCGAGAACTACCAGCTCGCCTTCGCCGAAGGCGTACTCGACGTGTTCGGGAATTCGAAGATCGCTATCGAAACCGAAGGGGAGCACTCAGCCCAGGGAGGCGCAATCGCGTTCTCCATGGCAGGCAACCGCACGGTCAACTTCACCTCCGGCCAGGGCGTTGTCTACGGGCTCGAGCAGTACTACCACGCACCGGGGAAGCTCTCGACGATGGTGCTCGAGGTCGCAGCCAGGGCTCTCACCAAGCATGCCCTCAATGTCCACTGTGGCCACGACGACGTCTACGCGGCCCTTGACACGGGCTGGATCATGCTGTTCGCAAAGGACAGTCAGCAGGCGGCGGACCAGGCCCTCATCGCACGCAAGGTTGCTGAGCTCACGCTCAACCCTGCGATGAACATCCAGGACGGCTTCCTGACCTCACACCTCGAACGCACCTTCTACAAGCACGAAGCGGGGTTGCTCCGCGACTTCCTCGGTGCCCACGATGACATCATCGACACGCCAACTGAGGGCCAACGGGTTCTCTTCGGGCCGACCCGTCGCCGCGTCCCTGTGATGATGGACCTCACGAACCCGATGCTGCTCGGTCCGGTCCAGAACCAGGAGCACTACATGAACGGCGTCATTGCGCGCCGGAACAATTTCTCAGAGGACATCTTGCCGTTCATCGAGCAGGCATACGATGAGTTCGCCGAACTCACCGGGCGTCGCTACGGACTCGTCAGCGAGTACCGCAACGACGATGCCGACGTGGTGTTCGTGTCGTTCGGCTCCGCGGCTGAGAACATCGAGGCGGGTGTCGATTATCTCCGTGAACACGACGATGCAAAGGTTGGGTCCGTTCACGTCAACGTGATGCGCCCGATGCCAGAAGCTGCCCTGATCAAGGCGCTCGCCGGGAAGAAGACGGTCATCGTCCTCGAGCGCGCCGACGACGGACTCTCCGGGGACAACCAGATGACCCGTGAGATCCGTGCCGTGCTCTCCAAGGCGTACGAGATCCACAGTGTCGGCTACGAATCTGACATCCCGGGGGTTGCATACGCGGACATGCCATTGATCCTGTCCGGGTCCTACGGTCTCGGGTCGCGAGACTTCCGGCCTGAGGCGATCATCGGCTCGTACGAATACGCGACCGGCAGGATCACGCGCCAGGACGGCAAAGGCATCGCAGATGGTGCGACCTACTTCACGCTCGGCATCGACCATCCGTATGCAGTCATCTCCGACCGGACCCCGTCACTGCTGCCAGATGGCGCCGTGGCTGTGCGATTCCATTCGATCGGCGGCTGGGGGATGATCACGACAGGGAAGAACCTCTCTGAAGTGATCGGCGCCATCGGTGAGGACCTCATAGCTGAGCATCCCGAGATGGACGAGTTCGGCAGACCCAAAGAGATCATCCACGTATCTGCCAACCCGAAGTACGGGTCGGAGAAGAAGGGGGCTCCGACGTCTTACTTCCTCGTGGCAGCACCCGAGCGGATCCGCGTCAACTGCGATCTGCGCCACGTCGATGTCGTCTTGTGCCCCGATCCGAAGATCTTCACCCACACGAACCCTCTCGAAGGGATGAAGGAGGGAGGAACCTTCGTCTGGGAGTCCAAAGAAGATCCGGAAACCGTCTGGCAGCGCATCCCGCGCAAGTACCGCCAGGAGATCATCGACAAGAACATCCGGATCGTGTCCCTGCCAGGGTTCAGGATCGCACGCGAGGCCACCGATCGCCCCGAACTCCAGCTGAGGATGCAGGGCAACGCCTTCCTCGGCGCCTTCTTTGCGGTGTCCGGGAT
>JBDLIR010000067.1:0-8482 GCA_039714815.1 Actinomycetota bacterium
ACCGGATGCGGGGACTCGTTTCGGACGACCGGTTCGTCCCCGTTCTCGGAGCCACTGTTGCCCTGGCGATCGTGGCGAACAGCTACGAGCTGCTGTGCACCGCGGGGTTACCGATGGTCTTCACGAGGGTTCTCACGCTGAACGACCTGTCGACGCCCGGCTATTACGGGTACCTGGCCCTGTACAACATGATCTATGTCATCCCGTTGCTCGGGATCGTCGTCGCATTCGTCTGGACGCTCGGCTCGCGCAAACTCCAACTCGAAGAAGGGCGGGCTCTCAAGCTCCTGTCAGGCATGATGATGCTCGGCCTGGGGACGGTGCTCCTGTTCGCCCCCGAGATGCTCGAACAGGTCGGCATCGCCGTCGGGATCCTCGCCGGTGCGGTCGCGGCAACCGCAATCATCATCCTCATCGAACGCACCATCCGCCGGTCGGCTCCCACCACGCCACAAGCCTGAGACGCCTCTCCGCTCGAATTCGACTTCCCCATCTCCGCAGATAGCATCTGAAGTAAGCGACGAAAGCGAGCAACTATGGCTCTCGACGAACAGCTCGAAGCTGCACTCAACGCACAGGTCACGATGGAATACGGCGCCGCTTACTCGTACTTCGGTATGAGTGCATGGTTCGAGGCTGAAGGCCTCCCAGGCATGGCACAGTGGATGCGGGCCCAAGCAGCCGAGGAACTCACCCACGCCGAGAAGTTCTACCAGTACGTCCTCGACCGCGGCGGCCGAATCGACCTCGGGCCGATCGAGGCACCCCAGGCTGACTTCACGGAGCCGATCGATGTGTTCAACAGATCGCTCGAACAGGAACAGGAAGTGACCGCTTCGATCAACGACCTCTACGCGATGGCCGTCGATCTGAAGGACTTCGCAAGCCTCCCGCTGCTCGACTGGTTCGTCGCCGAACAGGTCGAGGAAGAGGCATCTGTCGGTCAGATCATCGATGATCTCACTCGTGGAGGGGACAGTGGCCACACGATCCTCATGCTCGACCGTGAACTCGGAGCGCGCCAGAGCGGCGAAGGCGAGTAGGTCGACAGCCTGCCCGTCACCGGGTGGAGACAGCCACTTCCCTCACGATGCTGACCACCCTGGAGATGTCGTCCTGGGTCATCCCCGTACCACTCGGCAGGCACACACCCGTGGCGAACAAACGTTCACACACGGTGCCGCCGAACATGTGCGCGCCTGAGAACACGGGTTGGAGGTGCATCGGTTTCCACACCGGCCGTGCCTCGATGTTGTCTTCGTCAAGAGCGGCGATGATGTCGAGGTTCGTCGCTCCGAACCGCGCGGGGTCGATGGTCACGGCCGTGAGCCACCGGTTCGATGTTCCGAAGGCCGCCTCCGGCATGAAGCCGACTCCATCGATGTCTCCGAGTTGATCCACATAGGTGTCAAAGAGGGCCCTGCGTGCCGCAACCCGTTCATCGAGCGTTGCGAGTTGCGCCCGTCCGAGAGCGGCGAGCAGGTTCGACATCCGGTAGTTGTACCCAACATCATGGTGCTCGTAGTGCAGCACGGGTTCTCTCGCCTGCGTGGACAGGTGTCTGCACCGTGCGATCAGTTCCTCGTCGTCAGAAACGAGTGCCCCGCCGCCTGAGGTTGTGATGATCTTGTTCCCGTTGAACGACAGCGCCGCGGCGCGCCCGAACGACCCGGCGGCACGGCCACGATACGTTGCGCCGAGTGCCTCGGCCGCGTCCTCGAAGATCGGGACGCCATACTCCTCGCACACGGCCTCGAGGGGCGCATAGTCTGCGCACTGGCCAAGGAGGTCGACCGGGATCACGGCTGCAACTCGACGGTCTTGCGCCCTTGCCGCCTCGAACGCCTCTCGTACCAAATCGGGGTCGAGATTCCATGATTCGGGTTCGGAATCGACGAACCACGGCTCGGCACCGATATACACGACAGGGTTGACCGAGCCGATGAACGTGAACGACGGCACAACGACGATGTCACCGGGAGATACCCCCATGGCGAGGAGTGCGAGGTGGATAGCTGCAGTCCCCGACGACAGTGCGAGAGCATGGTCGACCCCCACATGCTCAGCGAGGTCTGCCTCGAGCCCGTCGACTTCGGGACCGAGCGGGGCGATCCAGTTGCTTTGCAACGCGGCAACGATGGCCGCCTCTTCGTCTCCAAGCACAGACGGCGGCGACAGATAGATCCGTGAATTCATCCAGCGAGCCTACACATCCACCCACCTCTCCGTTCTTGCGGAGAGGTGTCTATCGGGGCTCGTAGATGTCGTCGATGAGATCGGCGTACTTGGCGGCGACGACGGCACGCCTCATCTTCAAGGTCGGCGTGAGTTCTCCCCCTCCGACGGAGAGGTCCTCCGGAAGGATGCGGAACTCCTTGATGGCCTCAGCGTGCGATACAGCCTTGTTTGCTTCATCCACAGCAGAGCCAACAGCTGCGATGAGGTCATCGCTTCGCCGAAGCTCCTCCCACGGCACGCCTTCCTTGCGGTGCGCCGCGGCCCACGGCGTCAATGCCTCCTGGTCGATCGCAACGAGAGCTGCGATGAACGGCTTTGCATCACCGATCACGATCGTCTGTGAGACCAGGGGGTTTCTCCGCATCCTGTCTTCGAGGACCGCAGGGGCGACGTTCTTGCCAGCCGAGGTGACGATGATCTCCTTCTTCCGTCCGGTGATCGACAGGTACCCCTCGTCATCGAGTTCACCGATGTCACCCGATCGGAACCAACCATCGTCCGAGAGAACATCGCTCGTTGCCCCGGCGTTCTTCCAATAGCCATCGAACACCATGCCGCCCTTGATCAGCACCTCACCGTCGTCTGCGATTCCGATCGACACGCCGGGCAACGGTCGCCCGACCGAACCGACACGGATCGCTCTCGGCGTATTCACCGTCGCACCAGCGGTGGTCTCGGTCAGGCCATACCCTTCCAGAGCGGTGAGGCCGATACCTCTGAAGAAGTGGCCGAGCCTGGCCCCGAGGGGTGCACCTCCCGAGATCGCGTACGCGACGTCGCCGCCGAATCTCTCCCTGATCTTCGCGTAGACGAGTTTGTCGAACGTCGCATGGGCCAGCTTCGTGGCGATCTTCGTCCTGCCGCGTTCGACGTCTTTGGAATAGGCAATGGCGACGTCGACTGCCTTGTCGAAGATCTTTCCTTTCCCGTCCGCATCTGCCTTGGCCTTGGCACCGTTGTAGATCTTCTCGAACACCCTCGGCACTGAGAAGATCCATGTCGGTTTCGCCATAGGGAACTCCTCAAGCAGGTTGTCCATGCCGGATGAGTAGTACATCGTCACACCCGTGGACACGGCTGACGACTGCACGGCCCGAGCGAAGATGTGCGCCAGGGGAAGGAACATGAACGTACGATTCTCCGGCGTGACGAGTTCCGGGACGCTGCCGTTGAGATTGGCGATCAGCCACGCGAAGTTGTAATGGCTCAACACGCATCCCTTGGGATTGCCCGTCGTCCCTGAGGTGTATACGAGCGTCGCGAGGTCGCTGTGCTCGATGGCAGCGATACGCCGCGCAACCTCGAGCCTCCCTTCATCGGTTGCCATCGCCCGAAGTGCGGCGATCGCACCGTCACCGATGATCAGCACATCTGAGCAATCCTCAAGCCCTTCTGCGACCTCGTCGAACACGGCGCGGGTGCCCTCGTTCTCCGTGATCAGCATCACCGACCCGGAATCTGAGATGATCCACTCGACCTGCTCTGGGGACGATGTCTCGTAGATCGTGGTTGTGGCCGCGCCCGCTGCCCAGATGGCGTAGTCGAAGTAGGTGAACTCGATGCGGGTCGAGCTGTGCAACGCGATGCGATCTCCTGGGTTGATGCCTGCGGCGACAAGGCCGGCGGCGAGTTCGAT
This sequence comes from Actinomycetota bacterium, assembly GCA_039714815.1. Taxonomy (GTDB): domain Bacteria; phylum Actinomycetota; class Acidimicrobiia; order Spongiisociales; family UBA5794; genus JAMBLL01. The sequence goes on from JBDLIR010000067.1 coordinate 3,875, forward strand.
CACCGTGTCCCAGAGCTCCTGTGTCGTGACCGTGGAGAATCCGTCCCCCTCGCGGAACGCGAGGGCAGGATGGTCGGGTGCGTCGGTTGCACGTGCCTCGAGCTGCTGGATGACGTTGACGTGGGGAGAAACGACCGCTCCCCCAGGGGTCGTGTAGGTCTGCATCGGTTCCTTCCGTGGTCGCGACGGGCGCCACCCGATAGTAGGCGCTGAGACCGATGCGTGCTGCACCTGCTGGCTCCTCGCACAGTCCTGCGGATGGCGAACGTAGCGCCCATCTGGCCCATCAGCTCTACTCGGGGAGATTTCCATCATTAACCCTTGACGAGAGCGTCGGGGAGGTGTACCAATTGAGGAGCAGGATTCAAGGGATGGGCTATCTCCGAGAGCGGTGATCGACTCAGTGCGGGGTTCCAATGTGACGGGGTTTCATGTTGGGGCATTCACAGCTGCGACACACAGCTGCCTCTGGGTGTGGTTGGAACGTTGATGTTCCGCCGGTGGACCCGTTTCTTGTTACATGGGCGGCAGAAGGAGAGATTGTGAGAGCGAAGTTATTTGTGATGCTCACGGTGCTGGCGATGGCGTTTGCCTTCATACCGGCAGCGTCAGCGGGAGACGGACCGGGTCTGACACCGGAAGAAGTGAACGAGGTCATCTTCCCTGGGGCATCCATAGAAATCGAGAAGACAGTTCATACGCCTGAGATTCCACCGAGCGTCGATGTGTGTCTGCTCGAGGATGAGACAGGGTCCTTCAGTGACGATATCGCCAATCTACAGAACCCGGCGACGATCGCTGCGATCTACAACGATGTGGTCGCCGGAGCACCGGGTGCGAATTTCGCGGTCGCAGGCTTCCGCGACTATGACCTGGACCCGTACGGCAATTCTGGCGACTGGGTCTACCGGTTGACAAGCGCGATGAGCCCGGACTTCCTTGACTGGGAGAGCGGTGTGAACGCGCTCACAGCCGGCGGAGGGAACGACGGGCCAGAAGCACAGTACGACGCGATCGTTGCTGCGGCAGGGCCGGGTCCGACCGACTACGAGCCCGATTCTCAAGGATTCGAGGACGACTGTGGTTGGCGCGTCGATGACACGGTGACACGTGTCCTCGTTGTGACAACGGACGCACCGTTCCACGGGCCCGACGGCACACATGCCAACGACGAAGCTTCGACGTTGGCAGCGCTCGGCGCTCAAGATGTTGTGGTGATAGGGCTCAAGGCCCCTGGTGCAGGTGGAGAGCTCGATGCTCTCGCAGCCGCTACCGGTGGTTCGGTCCAGGCACTCAGCAGCGATGGAAGCAACATCGCGACTGCGATCTTGGACGGTCTCGCCGACATCGAGATCGAAGTTGCAATGACGAGCAACTGCTCCGATCCGATCACGACGACATTCGACCCTGCCAGCATCGTGGTGACGAGCGGCGACGACGCCGTCTTCACAGAGACCATCTCGGTCGCGGCCACCGCACCGGGCGGCACGTACCACTGCGCTGACTGGGCACTGATCGACGGCACACCGATGGCCGACGAGGCGGGCGTCGTCATCCGCGAGGTGAAGACGATTCAGGTACCCGAGGGCTTCCTCACCGGTGGCGGCCAGATCGGCAAGGGCAAGAGTGCTCTCAGCTTCGGCGGGAATGTTGGATACCTTGCTGACGCCGGTTTCACGGTCGTCGGCGAATGGCAGTTCCATGATCATGACCTCAAACTGATCATGCACTCGCTCGAGATCCAGGCGCTGCAGTTCAGCAACGACACCGACCCGGCTCCGGATCCACCTCCGGCAAACGCCAATGTCGGAACCTTCGCTGGCTCGGCGAGGGTCAAGGTAGGGAGCGGTGCATGGGATTACGGATGCAGGTTCGTTGCCGAGGTGCACGATCACGGCGAGCCGGATGTAGAGGATGAGTTCGGGATCTTCATCGACTGCGGGACCGACTCGTGGGATTACTTCCCGACCGAGGTCGTCGACTCTGGCAACCTTCAGATCCATTCCGGGCTGAAGGACTGACCGAAGAAGCAAAGCAACGAGAAGAGCGATCGGATGGGCCACCCCGAGCGGGTGGCCCATCCGCGTGACTACGTAGTACGAGGAAGATGAGCGAATGGGAACAACCGATTCCGTATTTCGTATTCAGCAGGAAGCCGTCAGCCATCAGCCGTCAGCGCTCCTCCTCTAAGTACTTCGACGTTTTCCCGGGATTGCGTCCAGGGGAGGCGAGGACGTACGGGCGTCCCCGGCTTCATGGGACAGACGGCTCCATGGGATGGACGACGGCTAGGCGCGGTCTCGGGCCTGGAACGGCGACACCTATGCGGTGCGGAGTAGTCCGAGGCTCGTGAGCCATTTCTCGAGTCGTGCGGTGGTTGTGTAGTTATGGGTGAGGTAGCCGAGTGCGGCGGCCGCGTCTACGTTGGCCGCCGAATCATCGATGAACGCGGTGGAGTGCGGGTTCAGGTTGTAGCGGTTGTTCAGGACGTCGAAGATCCGCCTGTCCGGCTTAGCGAGGCGCTCATGACCGGATACGACGACTCCATCGAAGAGGCTCTCGAGAAATGGGAATCTCTCGACCGCAAGTGGCCAGGTATCTGCCGCAAAGTTCGTCAGCGCATAGAGGGCGACGCCATCATCAGCCAACCGTCGGGCCAGCGATACCGTGTCTGAGAACTCACCGCCAAGCATCTCAGGCCAGCGTGCCCACCAGGCATTGATCCACTCGGCATCTTCGGGATGCTCGGCAGCGAGAGCGGCCACGGCCTCGGGGACCGACCTGCCTGCATCCATCTCGTAGTTCCATGCCGGCGTGCACACAGAGGTGAGAAACCGTCGGCGCTGGGCCTCGTCCGGAATGAGGCCGCGGTACAGGTACTCCGGGTCCCAGTCCAAGAGCACACCACCGAGGTCGAACACAACAGCGCGAATTTGGCTAGCGGTCGTCATGACCAGTACCTGCAAGCGATGGTGATGGGTGCGTGCATTCGCCATGAGGCTAGAAGAACCAGACCCACGAGCAAAGATGGGATGAACCTCTCCGGATCTCACTCAGTAGCCCCGACCGGACTTGAACCGGCGCTACCGGCTTGAGAGGAAGGTCCAGGCGTTTGTGCAGTTCCCTGGATCGGCAGCGCTTCCGGGAACCGATCCGCCAACGTGGCAGCCGGAGCGAGCGGCATCAACACAGGCAACAGCGTCCGCTCGTTGACCAGCAACACCACCTGGGGCTTCCAGAACAACACGTTGGCATACCAGTTACCGAGGATCGTTGCCGGTTCAGACACAGCAGGTTGGGCCGGCCGGCTCACCCGATGACCCTCTCAAGCAAAGGACCCTCAGCACCCCCCGTACACCACGTCCGTGGACGTAACTAGTGCGTTGATATGCGTGGTTCAGCCGAGCCGCTGGGTCCTCACAACCAGGATGCTCTCGCGTTTCACCGCTCTGTCTCGATGTGGAGTCACCACAAGCTGAAGGAGAGACGGGTGTCGGATCGACCGAACTGACTGTGAGGCTGTACCAGCTATCCAGTGTCTTTCCTCGAAGTTGCAATCTCTCCGAAGGCAACCTCTAGGTCTTCCATCAACTCGAGAAGGTGGGCCAGCTTCTCCTTCCCGAACTCGGTTGCCAGTCGGTCCGCTAGCTCGGCGTGAGCGGGTGCAATCGCCCGAACCGCATACCGACCTCTTTTGGTCGGTGCCAGCAGCTTTGCGCGGGCATGAGCCGGGTTGTCGTGGAATTCGACCAGGCCCTCCTCGACCAGCCTGTCAGCGATGCGCTGCACGGCCTGTCGAGAGTTGCCGATGAAGCGGGAGATGTCTGCAACTGACATGGGCCCTCGCAGAACTGATGCGAGGACCTGCCACCAGGCCCCGGTCAGGCCAACCGGGCCGGCCAGATCCTCGGCAATGGAGAGCACGTGGCCGTTAAGGCGATACACCGTCTTGGCGATTCCGCTCATAAGAAGCTGTTCTTCGGTCGACACGTGTGGAGACGATGTGATCTGTGCGGGTCTCTCAGTGTTGGGAGATGTCACCATCATTCACCTTCTCTTGACAATACACTGTCAACATGGCAGTATAGTGTCAAATCCAACGGAGGCAAAGGATGGTCGAAGCAAGACGAGTCGTTGCGAGCTTCTCGGTGGATAACATCGGGCTCGCCGCAGAGTTCTACCAGAAGACTCTCGGTTTGAAGACAAAGTTGATGTCCGACGAAGGTCCTCTGTTTCTCCACGGCCCAGAAGGCAGCACGACGATGGTGTATGCGAAGCCCGACCATACCCCGGCCACCTTCACCGTCCTCAACATCTTTGTTGAAGATATAGCCGTCGTCGTCGATGAACTGTCATCGCTCGGTGTCGAGTTCCAGCGATACCCGGGGATCGAAGCCGACGAACGAGGAATCCATACGAGTCGAGGTCACTCCATTGCATGGTTCGAGGACCCTGCCGGCAACGGACTGTCTGTAGCCCAAGAGTCGTAGGCAGCGGCAGGAAGCGCCCACGGGCGTTCGCCCATAACCGCCGATGCGCGATTCGACCACCTGAAACCAAAGCCGTTATGCGCTCCCAGTTTCGTCGGGAAGAGTGACGATCACAACC
>JBDLIR010000068.1:0-8472 GCA_039714815.1 Actinomycetota bacterium
TCGCCGCGAATGTACACGAAGGCATGGTCGACTCCGAGTGCATAACTTGAGATCGCGATGCCTTCGAGGAGTTGATGCGGGTCGCGTTCGGTGAGTTGACGGTCGTTGAATGTGCCGGGCTCGGACTCGTCACAGTTCACGACGAGATATCGTGGCGTTGCCGGAGCCAGGAACCCCCACTTGACGCCCGTCGGGAACCCCGCTCCACCACGACCTCGCATGTTCGAGGCTTTCACCTCTGCGATGACATCGTCCTGGGACATGTCAAAAAGTGCTTTTCCGAGCGCAATGTAGCCACCGGTGTCGAGATACCTGCTGAGGGTGTGGCTGTCGCTCGGATGGGCGACCATGCGCTTCGTGAGGATCAGTTCGCTCATGCCTCTGTTCCTGTCGATCCGTACGGCCCGAACGCGGGGACGGGGGCGATTGAGCCTTCAGCCTCCGTTGAACCCCAGTCGAAGGACCGCTGGCCGCCAAAGAGTTGTTGCATCTCATCGGCGAGCACGACCTCTGGCCTCGTGTCCCTGAGCCATTCGACGAGCTTCTGGCCTTCGGAGCCGGTGAGTCCCTCAACGAGTTCGTAGTTGACCTGGACGGCAGGTGCGCCACCACAGGCGCCGATGCACTCGACGTGCTCGACGCTGAACACCCCGTCTGGCGACGTTTCGCCGTGGTGTGCACCCGTTGCCTGTTCGATCGCTTCAAGGACGTCGTCTGCGCCCATCAGGTAGCACGAGATCGATGTACACACAGACACCAGGTACGTGCCGACCTCGTCGCGTTTGAACATCGTGTAGAACGAGGCAACGGACTGAACCTGGGCCGGTGTGACGCCGGTGAGTTCGGCGACTTCGCGCATGGCGTCGGTCGATGCGTACTCATGTTCGAGGCTCGCCACGTAGAGCAGTGGCATGATCGCCGATCGGCGCTCTGGATAGGATTCGAGGATCTTGTGTGCACGGTCTTGATTGGCCTGGGACCATCCGTGGATCGTCGGGTTCATCGGTCCACATCCCCGAGCACGGGGTCCGTCGACGCAAGCGCCGCGATGAGGTCAGCGACGAGGGCATCGCTCATCATCGCAGGGAGCGACTGGACAGCGGCGAACGATGGCGCACGCCAATGCATCCGCCACGGTTTGGTGCCACCCTTGGACACGAGATGACATCCGATCTCGCCCCGCGGCCCTTCGACAGACTGATAGGCGGTGCCAGGCGGGACCTCGATGCCTGAGGTGAACAGTTTGAAGTGGTGGATGAGGGCTTCCATCGACTCATCGATCCGCTTGCGAGGCGGTGGGGTCACCTTCGGGTCCTGCGTGCGATAGTCGCCGCTCGGGATCGTCTCGAGAACCTGTCCAACGATCTTGAGGGACTCGCGTATCTCCTCGATCCGCACGTGATAGCGATCGTTGGCGTCACCGTGAAGACCGAGTGGAACGTCGAAGTCGTACTTTTCGATGCCGCTGTACGGCATGACCTTTCGCAGATCGAAGTCGATGCCCGAGGCTCGGGCCAACGGCCCGCTGATCCCGTATTGCTTGCATTCCTCCGGTGTGAGCACACCGATGCCGATCGTTCGGTCGAGGAAGATCGGGTTCTCGTTGAGGAGTTCTTCGTACTCGTCCACGCCATCGTTGACGGCCTTGATGAGGTGGACGATGTCGTCCTCCCATCCATCCGGGAGGTCCGCGGCGACACCGCCTGGCCGGATGTAGTTGTGGTTCATCCGCAGACCGGTGGTCTTCTCGAAGAAGTCGAGGCAGACTTCACGCTCACGCCATCCGTAGATCATCATCGACAGGGCGCCGATGTCCATCCCCATCGTCGCTGATGACAACAGATGACTCGCCACGCGGTTGAGTTCGGTCATGAGGACACGGATCGCATCCGCACGCTGAGGCACCTCGATGCCAAGGAGTTGCTCGACGGTCAACGAATAGGCGAGTTCGTTGTGGAACGGTGACAGGTAGTCCATGCGGGTGACGTTCGTCGACCCCTGGGCGTAGGTGAGTGTCTCAGCGGTCTTCTCCATGCCGGTGTGGAGGTACCCGATGATCGGTTTGACCCTACGGACCGTCTCGCCCTCGAGTTCGACCTGGAGCCGGAGCACGCCATGTGTAGACGGATGCTGGGGACCGATGTTGACGATCTGGCGCTCCTCCTCGATGGCAAGGACCGGGTCGATGAAATCGTCGTCGACCGCGATGCCCTGCTGGAGGTCGAGTGCCGGGTCCTCGTCGCGTGGGAGGAGCTCCTGGGCACCTTCATTGGTTGCACCGGCGAACGGCATCCGCTCTTCGGTGCCAGACACCCAGATCTCGTGGAGCCGGCGACGCTCGTCTGCGACACTCTCGGTGGTCTCGACGGTCACGTCAGCACCCTCGGGTGTGGTGTCGGGTGTGTCTGTCATAGATCCACACTCCCCGCCTTGAACTCGACCGGGATCGCTCCGATGTCGTAATCCTTGCGGAGCGGGTGGCCCACCCATTCATCCGGCAACAGGATCCTTGTGAGGTCCGGATGGCCTTCGAACACGACACCGACGAGATCGAATGCCTCACGCTCGTAGAAGTTCGCTCCCACGAACACACCCGTGAGCGTCGGCACGGTCGGGTTGTCGTACGGCACCCTGGTCGTGATGATGAGACGCTCCACCTCGGTCATCGAGATGATGTTGACAGCGACCTCGAACCGGGGCGCCTCGGAGAAGTGGTCGATAGCAGTGAGGTCCACGAAGGCGTCGAATCCCGCATCCGCTGCTGCCTGTGTGATGCCCACCCAATCGGCGACGGGTACGGAGATCATGTGATAGACCACATCGCTCGACGCGTACCGATGAGCGGTGAACGTCGCCTCAGGGAACGCTTCGAGCAGCGCCGCGATGGATGCGACGCCGGGAAGATCGCGCTCGGCGACGGCTTCGATCTCGGCGGGGCCGTCTGGAGGCATGGTCTCTTCGGTCATCTCAGAGCAGTCCCGTTGAGCGCTGGATCTCTCCGGACATGATCTTGTCGTGGAGGGTGAGGATGCCATGCATCAGCGACTGGGGTCCCGGGGGGCAGCCGGGAACGTATATGTCGACCGGCACGATCTCATCGACTCCCTGGACGAGCGCGTAGTTGTTGAACATGCCGCCTGTCGAGGCACAAGCGCCCATGGAGATGACCCACTTCGGCTCCGCCATCTGGTCGTAGACCTGGCGGAGGACCGGGGCCATCTTCTGCGATACGCGTCCCGCCACGATCATGAGGTCGGCCTGACGGGGCGACGCCCGGAACACTTCCATGCCGAAGCGGGCAAGGTCGTTGTGTGCCGCGCCGGTGCCCATCATCTCGATCGCACAGCAGGCAAGCCCAAAGGTCGCCGGCCACATCGAGCGGGTCCGTGCCCACGCGACACCTTTGTTGACAGTCGTCATGAGGAACCCTGGGCCCTCGGCAACACCCGCCATCAGGCTGCCTCCTCCATCTCCTCGACCGGTGCAACGACCTTCCGGTAGCGGGCTCTGCTCGCAACGTTCCAATCGAGCGCGCCACGCTTCCATACGTAGGCAAGGGTCTCGATGAGCATCAACATGAAGACCACAACCGCCCCGATGCCTGCCCATCCGAACTGGTCCATCCGCACGGCCCACAGGAACAGGAAGATGATCTCAACGTCGAAGATCACGAAGAGCATCGCAACGAGGTAGAACTTGACAGGGAATCGGTGCACGGGCTCTTGAAGCGGCACGATGCCACACTCGTAGGGTGCGAGTTTCTCCGCCGTTGGATTGTTCGGTGCGATGAGCCTTGACAGCAGGATGGAGGCGAGCGCAAAGACGATACCGAGCACGGTCATAAGCGCGATCGGAAGATAGTCGGCGAGCTCCATAGCGGAGAGGTTACCGAGCCCACGAAGGCATCTGAAATCAAGGACTCGCTTGTTCAGGAATTCGCACGCTCGATATTCGGCAACATCGCGCTCTTCCTAGTCTCCCGGCTATGAGAGTCCCCATTCCAGCCGCAACGATCGCGAGGCTACCCGTCTATCTTCGGTGCCTCTCGGACCTCGGCTCGGTAGACGAGCAGTGCTCTTCGGATGAACTGGCCGCTGCGGCTGGTGTCAATAGCGCACAGGTGCGCAAGGACTTCTCGTATCTTGGGAGCTACGGGAAACGTGGCGTCGGGTACGACATAGACGACCTGACCGCCCAGTTGCGAAAAGTACTCGGACTTACCAGAACGCACCCGGTGATGATCGTCGGAGCCGGCAACCTCGGAACCGCCCTTGCGAACTACAAGGGGATCGACACGTGGGGATTCGATATCGCCTCGATCGTCGATATCGACAACGCAAAGATCGGGCGGACCGTCGACGGCCTCACCGTTGAATCGGTCGACGACATCGCAAGGATCGTAACGGACCGGAGCATCGAGATCGGGATCATAACGACTCCCGCAAGTGCAGCCCAGGGCATCGCAGAGCGATTCGCAGACGCAGGCGTCACGTCGATACTGAACTTCGCACCGACGGTCCTCCGCCCACCTGAGGGCGTGACCATCCGTCGTGTCGACATCGCGACGTCTCTCGGGATCCTCGCCTTCCATAGAACTGACGAAGGACGCATTACGTAGTACGTAGACCGGAAAGCGAGCCTGCGAGCGATCCGCGAGCGCCAGCGAGCCCGCGAGCCTCCTAGATCTCCGCGTTGTCCGATTCGTAGCGTGACAGGGCGATCGTGAACATCAAGAAGAGGATGAGCGAACCGAGGGTCGCCGCAAGCGACGGAAGCCGCATCTGAAGTGCGTTGAGACCTTCGAGATCGTTGGGACGGATACCTCTCGGTGCGTACACGACGAAGAGGATGCCATTGATCGTCAACCAGCCGAACGTCGCTGCACCGGTGAGGAGGAAGGCGAGGCGTGTACCGAGGTTCGTCCACAACAGGAGCCATCCGGAACCGATGAATACGATGACCGCACCGCCGACGATCGCGATACCACGCATCGCTGTGGAGAAGTCGTTGATCTCGCCTGTGGCTTCGTCGACCTGACCGAAGACGATGCCGATCGTGTTGACGATGAATTCACGGATCGGGGTGACCATGTACAGAAGCGACGCTATGAACGCGATCAGCCCCAGCCATTCGAGTCTGGACAGACCGGTCTCATCGGTGACGAAGCGGCGCTTGATATCGGTCGGGCGCTGCATCACAGGGACCTCTCATACTTGACGATCAATTCGATGTCGGTTGCTGACAGAACCTGACCGAATCCTGGCATCCTGCCAGATCCAAGACCGTTGACGCCGTACTTGACAGCGTTGTCGCTTCCGGACACGACGAATGCGATCTGATCCTCGATAGCGGGGAACTGGATGTCGGCTCGTCCGTCACGCAGCGAGGGACCCCACGCCCCGGAACCTGTTCCCTGCTCGAAGGCTTGTCCTGCGGAGTAGCCGCCTGTGTGGCACCGGGCGCAGTACGCGTTGAAGAGCCCTGCTCCCCGCTTGGCCTCGTCTACGGACACGCCCATGGCGGCTGCCGCAGCGTCGAAATCAACATCCCAGGCTCGTTCGTCAAGCGATTGCTCGAGGAACTCGAGCCCCGCGGTGAGACCCTCGAGGAACTGGTCTTCCTTCTCGGCCGTGACGCCGATGAGCAGCAGATCGGTTTCGAGGCTGCTGAGGAATCGTTCGGCCGTGTCGAGGTCGGGAGCGGGAGCATTCGTTGCAGGGTCGTCGTTGGTGAACGCAAAGAACGAGTCGAAACGGACGTCGTAATTGTCGTTGGGGACAACCTCGTACGCCACAACACCTTCGGCATCAGGCGCAAGCGCCACATCGATAACGATCGTCTCCATGGACGTCGCAGCGATCGCCGTCAACTCCTTCTCCGTTTCGTCTGACAAGCCGTCGCGGTCTGTGTCCTCACCGGGGTTCTCACAAACCGAGCCAACAAGAGCAGCGGACTCGGCGGTGCACGTACCCGGTGCCTGGAAGAGATCCTTGATGTCGTCAGCGAACGTTCCGACCACGGCAAGTTCGCTGGCCGCTCTCTCGACGTCGTCGATTTCCGCCTGTTGTTTGTTGATGAGCGACGTGACCTGTGCCTCACCCCCATCGATAGCGGCGAGGGCGCGGTCGACTGCGCCATCGGTCTTGGCGAAGGCGTCGGCCTGGGACAGCTGGATCGATTGGAGATAGGCGAGTGTCTCGTCAATCTCCTGGACCGACATGGCACCGCCACCTTCGAGTCCGTTCCCAGGCATCGGTGTACCCGCACGGCCGAACGTTATCCAGAACCGGACCTCTTCTTCGGAGTAGCGATAGAAGACGTCGTCGAGCGCCGGAACTTCCCATGACACGTCGACTCCGGACCGTACCTCTGTGAACGGCGCAGCACCTCCTCCACCGCTCGGCCCGTGACAGTCGGCGCACGCGAACCCATCGTGGCTGAAGAAGTGGGTACCGGCGACGACGCCCTCTTCGTGAATCGTCTCGGCGGCTGCCTCCTGACGGCCGGGTTCGTTGATGGCGTACCACGGCAACGCGATCGCAAGCAGCACGCTCCCGAAGAGCGCCGAACGCAGCACCCTCGTGAGTTTGCGATTCTCGAGTTCATCATCGGACGCTGCCGGTGAAAGGTTGAGAGGAGGAGGCTCCGCACTCGCCGCTGATGAGCGTCTCGAATTGATGTAGAGGTACGCCATCCACACCAGCAGAACGGCGATGATCACGGTCAGCGCGACGGCTCCTACCCCGAGCGCGTCACCGGCCGGGCCGGAACTGGTCTCTTCGCCAGTCGCGAGAATCAAAGATATAGGACGCACGTACTCATCACCCCACGCAGAACGGACCTTGCGGATACGGAACCGTGAACTCCTTGGCCCGCGCCGTTTGCACGACGGTGCCCGTGTCGATCACAAGTTCTCCCGCATCGCTGACACTGACTGAGAACCGGTCGAGGTTACGCGGTGCGGGCCCGGCAGCGTACTCACCGTGTGCGTTGTACTTGGAGCCGTGGCACGGACACTCGAAGCCCTGCGAAGGGATGCATTCAGGCACGCGGCAACCGAGGTGGACGCAGCGATGCCACAACGCCATGAGGCCGACACCGTCGTCTTCGCCGCCTGCAACGACGAAGGGCACCTCGGCGAACTGTGAGTCGTCGAGGAGTTCCATCTCGAACGGGACGATCCATGCCTGGGCTGAGGGGATCGACTTCGGAATTACGACCCCTGCCTGAAGCACTTCGGCCTTGAGTTCCTTGACGCCGCCGGCCTTGATCGGCGTGCCGAAGCCACCTTTGAGTTTGGGCCAGACGAAAGCGAGGCTGGCGAGAGTGAACTGCAGCATGAAGAGGCCGAAGACAGCAGCGACAGCCCTGTTGAAGAACTTGCGCCTGGTCACGCCGTACTCGACGGCCGAGACCTCGATCTTCGGTTCGTCCTTGCTGTACTCGGCAGGTTTGTCGACGACGGCTACCGAGGACGTCGCAACGGAATCCGATTCAGCGTTCACGGATGCCGCCGCCGCGCTTGCTTTGGCCTTGCGTCGTGCCTTGTCGGCCTTCTTTGCGCTGCGATCGAGTTGCGCTCCATCAGCGGCACCATCGGAGTCGACGCGACCGCGAGCGACCACAACGATGCCGACGACCGCTACGAGTGCAGCGACGATGAGAACCAGTATGAAGATTGTGGTGGGATTCATAGTTGCCTCACTCGAGGATCGTCAGAAGGTCGTCGAAGAAGACCCCGTCACTCCATGGGAAGACGAAGTTGAAACCGGGTCCGCGGAAGAACGAACCGTATATCGTGAGCACCGCTGCACCCATGAAGAACACGGTGAATATGGAGATAGCCAGCTTCCGGTTCGACGGCCTCACCGAAGGATTCCTGTCTATGTACGGGATGAAAGCAAGCGCAGCGAGGCCGAAACCGGGGATGATCACGCCGGCGATCTGGGGGTCGAAGTAGGCGAGGAGTTCCTGGAGACCGAGGAAGTACCAGGGCGCCTTCGACGGGTTGGGCTGTTCGTTGAAGTTCGCGAACTCGAGCAGCGGTGCATCCATGAACGCTGAGAGGATGAACAGGAACGCTGACATCGCCAGCAGAGCGACGAACTCGATCGCAAGCAGGTGGGGCCACACGTTCACCTTGTCGGCAGGCTCCTTGGTCGTCCCCTGGATCGCCCCTGCCTTGACAACCGTCAGGAGTCGTTGGGTCCGCACGCCCGGGGGTGGCCCTGCAACCACGGGAGCGGGTGCCGGCCCTGACGCTGCGGGAGCCGATGCCGGGGCGCCTGCCGCTTGCGGGACGGCACCTGCCATCGCGGGCACCGCCGTGCCGTCCTTGCGTGCGCGGGCGAACATGGCTCGTTCGAGGAGTTCTTTCGGAACGTTGTACTTACCAGATTCGGCATCGAGGTCCCGCACAGGGCCCGTGCCGGCACCGGCGGGAGCCGGGGCGGGCGCGGCAGGGGCGGGCGC
>JBDLIR010000069.1:0-8395 GCA_039714815.1 Actinomycetota bacterium
CCCTCACGGAGTGGGGGAGGTGGCCGAGCGCAGCGAGGTCGGAGGGGGAGACCACGATGATCCACTGAGCTTGTGTGCGAGCTGAGTGGTACGACTTGGCTTCCCCCTCTGTCTCGTTCCTCGACATCTCCCCCGTCCAAAGAGCCGGGGGAGAGAAGCGGAACGCGGAGAACAGAAGAGAGCCGTCAGCCGTCAGCCGTCAGCTGTCAGCCGAGGAGAGAAGACCGAAGACCGAAACCCGTAACGGATCCAAGAGCGAGCCCTGCGAGCGGCAGCGAGCAGTCCAAGAGCGAGCCCTGCGAGCCCAGCTCACGCTGCTCTGTGGCGGTAGATCTTGAAGAGGACCGCTGTACCGGCCGCGGCTGTCGCCAGGGCGGCTGCAGCGGCAACAGGGACAGCGTGCTCCCAACGCTCCTCGAGGTCAGGGACCGCGACAGGACCCAGCGATGCCATCACCCGTTGGGGCAACCCGGCAGGTGGGGCGATCGGGGTGTCTCGCAGTGTCGCAAGACCGTTGTACATCTCGACATAGCGCCGATACTGCGCTTCGCACTCGTCACAGGATTCGATGTGGGACCAGAGGCGCTTGCCGGTGAGGTCGGTACCCACGGTCGGGAGGGCGACGGACACGGCGGAACACACGACGCTCACGTGGCACCGTCCTGGTATCCATCGAGCCGTGAACGGAGTTCCTTGCGGCCACGGTGCAGCCTGACTTTCGCAGCGGTCACCGAGATGTCGAGGTGTTCGGCTATCTCTGAATGGCTCCAGTCGTAGATGTCCTTGAGGACTACGACAGACCTGATCGAGTACGACAACTCGCTCAATGCCGATTCGATCTTCGGGCCGATAGACACAGACTCACCTGCCCGGATCGGGTCGAGTGTCGTCGACTGCGGCTCTACAACGAGCGAATCGAGGGGGTCGAGACGAACACGGTTCCTCTTCGTTCGATGCGTCCACGCCGTGTTGACCGTGATCCTGTGGAGCCAGGTCGAGAACTTCGCGTCTCCCCGGAACTTCGGCATGGCCCGCCATGCCCGGATGAAAGCGTCCTGGGCAACATCTGAGGCCTCATCACGATCTCGCACCAACCGAACAGCCAACGTGTACACCTCCTGCTGATGGAGCGCCACGAGTTCGCCGAAGGCGTCTCGGTCACCGTCCCTGGCACGATCAACAAGGGCCTGCGGCTCCGTGAGTTCGACTCTCTCGCGTTCCACTGTGTTACGTCCCCGCCACGGCGAGTGTTACTGAACCGGTGACGAGCTGGTCTTCGGCACACGAGAGCGTCACAGAAACGTCGTCACCTGCGACCGATGTCGCGATCGTTGCTTGCTGTGCCGGATGCAGCGCCGAGCGGAACCGGATCTTCGCAGACGTGACGGCGCGCCCGCCGCCGGCATCGGACGCCTGCTGCACCATCCACGCGTACATCAACAGCCCGTGGACCACGGTTCCCGGCAATCCCGAGTCCACTGCGAACCCATGGTCCCAGTGGAGCGGGTTGAAGTCGGTTGTCGCGGCTGCGTACCGCACGAGATCGTGCCGGCTCGCTGACCGCTCGCTTCCTGAGTTCGTCGCACGCTCGCGCACCGGCGGTTCGTCACGAACTGACTGTGGCAGCGGGGCTGTGCGGTCTGACAGGACGAAGGTGGATCTCGACTCCATGACGGGGCCGCGGCCGTCTGAGGCGTGTGCATCGAACGTCACGAAGTACGAGCCTGCGCGTTCCCTCACCCTGGCAACCGTTCCCTCGACACGTACCGTTGATCCGATGCGTATGGGTGCCAGGTAGGTGAATGACTGGTCGAGGTGCAGCAGCGTTGCGGTGTAGGCGATGACGTCAGGGTGATAGAGGAACTCGTCTGCAACGGCGAATAGCAGAACCGAGGCAAATCCCGGGGGTGCTGCTTCGTGCCACTTCGCGCCGTCGGCCCCGGTCGTGTCGACGTACAGAGCAACTCGATCGGCCGACACCGCTACGTCGACAGGCCCCACCGTCCTACCGACGAGATCAACGGGAGTGTGAACGGATTCCATGTCGGAACGGTAGACGACGCTCAGGGTCTAGGAACCGGTGTTTCAACCGGCGAAAAAGGCGGGGAGGATCGCGTCGTTTCCTGTGAGGAACAAGACCCCGATTCCGATGCTCATCACGGCGGTGAACACGCCGAAGCCGATCTGGACAGACTGGCTGCGCGATGCCATCGAGAAGCCGTACACCGAAGCGAGGGTGATCGCTGAGTTCGACAGGACGAGACCGACAACGAATACGAGCAGCACCGCGACTCCGGCCCACACGCCGCCGGCGGATGCTGCAGCGAGGAACACCACAACCTGCGTGGGGGTTTCAGCGCCAACGCCGTGACGGCTGACGGCTGACGGCTTCCTTCTGAATACGATCTCCGACCCACAAACCGCCGTCCCCGCCATCGCGTGAACAGCTCGCTAGTGTGGGGAGTGGAGGTGAGGACGTGGCCAAGACGACCGGTGGTGGGCTGATCGCATCGATGCTCGCCGCAGAAGGCGTCGATACCGTCTTCGGTCTCCCGGACGGCACGTATCAGGGGCTGATCGGAGGCCTCGATGACAACAACATCAGGCTCGTCACACCGCGTCACGAGTCGTCTGCACTGCACATGGCCGGTGCGTTCGCACGTCTGAGCGGCAGGCTCGGGGTGGCCATAGCGTCGAATGGCCCCGGCGTCGCCAATGCGCTGCCCGGCGTCGCGGTCGAGAACGCCGAGGGCAACAGGGTGCTCCTCATCACTTCGTCTCGCAGATCAGGGATCACCTATCCGGACAGGATTGGCACATACCAGTACTTCGACCAGGTAGCGGTGATCTCTTCGATGGCGAAATGGTCAGCCTCGGCGGCGTCGGACCAACGTGTCCCCGAACTGATGCGCTCCGCCCTGCGCCGCTGTTTCACGGGGCGGCCGGGCGTCGTGCACCTCGATGTACCCGAGTCGGTGATGAACTCCAAGACAGCCGAGAACTCCGTGCAGGCGCTCGCTTCCTACCGCGTCGTCGATCCGCTCTCGCCTAGCCCGTTCGACGTGCGCCGGGCCGCACAGATGTTGACCGGTGCGTCCCTCCCGATGATCCACGCGGGCGGCGGCGTGATCCACGCCCAGGCTTACGACCAGCTTCTCACAGCCGCGGAACTCCTGCATGCGCCTATCACTACGTCGTGGAGCGGGTCCGGGTGTGTGCAGCACACACATCCCCTCGTGTGGCCGATATCGGCGATTGATTCGTCCAATGATCTGCGCACTGCGGCCGATGTGGTTCTCGTGGTCGGGTCTCGCCTCGGGGAGACCGACTGGTGGGGGAAGGCCCCGAACTGGGATCCTGACCAAGAAGTGATCCATGTGGATATCGATCCTCAAGTGATCGGCTTGCACAAGCCGGTGTCCCTGGCGATCAACGCTGACGCCGGAGTGTTCCTCGACGCACTCGCGCAGGAACTCGACGAGTTCGCTGTGCCTGGCAACGAACGAGTTGACAAGGTGGCCGGGCATCAAGCGAGCCGTGACGACAAGGCAGCGAAACTGGCGGCCAAGCACCTCTCAGATGTCGATAGCCCCATGACAACTGCACATGTCCCAGCGATCGCAAGGGAGATGTTCCCTGACAACTCCATCTTCATCGCAGACGGTGGCAACACAGCCGTCTGGTGTGCGTTCTTCTGGCAGATCCGGGAACCGGGAACGACGCTCGGGACTCCGCATTTCGGGCACCTCGGTGCCGGCGTCGGCCAGGCCCTTGGATCTGCAGCGGCGTTCCCTGACCGGGCGGTGTGCTGCGTCATCGGCGATGGTGCGTTCGGGATGCACCCCCAGGAGATCGAGACAGCGGTCCGTAACAACATGAGGATCGTCTTCCTCGTCGTCTCCGACAGGCAGTGGGGCATGGTGAAGATGTCACAGTCGGTGGCGCGAAGACCCGTCAAGATGATGATCAAGAAGCAACTCGATCCCGATGAAACCACGGGCACAGACCTCGGAGAGATCGCCTACGACGAACTCGCAAGATCGATGGGGGCACACGGCGAACGGGTGAGCGACCCGGCTGACCTGCCTGCCGCGATCAAGCGCTCGGTCGCCGCTCAGCGGTGCGCCGTGATCCATGTCGACGTTGACCCGACGAAGAACCTCTGGGCACCAGGTTTGCTCCATTTCAAGAAGATGCACCAGGAGCCCGGGGGGAAGTAGTGCACATAGGAAGCACCATCTTCGCCACCGCAGCCATCGATGAGGCTGTGCTCAACTTCAACGAGAGTTCGCTGCTGGCTCTCAACGTTCTCATCGGTCTGATGATGTTCGGAGTGGCGCTCGGAATCGATGTTGGAGACTTCACTGCCCTGTCGCGCAGCCCGAAACCCGCATCGATCGGCCTCGGGGCGCAGTTCGTGCTCCTCCCTGGTGCAACCTTTCTCCTCACGCTGGTTCTCGACCTTCCGGCCTCGGTGGAACTCGGCATGATCCTCGTCGCATCGTGCCCCGGCGGCAACCTGTCGAACATCATGACCTACCTCGGGGGTGGAAACGCTCCCCTATCCGTGGGGATGACCGCCGTGTCTACAGCGGCCGCCGTCGTGATGACGCCACTGAACTTCTCGGTCTGGGGAAGGCTGAATCCGCAGACCGAGCCGCTGCTGCAGTCCGTGTCGCTCAACCCGCTGACCCTGTTCGTCACGATCGTTCTCATCCTCGCGGTTCCCTTGACGCTGGGCATCGTCTTCGCCAGGTGGAAACCACAGGTTGCTTCCCGTCTCGAAACACCCTTCAAGATCTTCTCCGTGGTCGTGTTCGTCGGGTTCGTAGCCGCCGCCCTCGGAGCAAACTGGAACAACTTCATCACGTACATCGGCTTCCTCGTCGGCATAGTTGCGATCCACAATGCTCTTGCGCTCGGACTCGGCAACGTGTCGGCGCGGCTCGCACGCCTGCCGGCGAGGGACGCGAGAGCCGTCACGCTCGAGGTCGGCCTGCAGAACTCGGCCCTCGCCCTGGTGCTCGTGTTCACGTTCTTCAACGGTCTCGGGGGAATGGCCCTGATCGCCGCCTGGTGGGGTGTATGGCACATCATCTCGGGACTGAGCCTCGCCTGGATCTGGTCTCGTCGACCGATCACGGTGGCCGCACCCGCATCAGCGTGACACGCTCCGTGCTTGTGACCGGTGCCTCCGGCTATCTCGGGAACCTCCTGGTTGCAGATCTCGCCACGAACGAACGTACGCTCGAAACGATCGTCGCGTCCGACATTCGAGTGCCTGACCAACGTCTCAACGACGTGGTCTACGTCGAGGCCGACATTCGTGACGGAGGCCTTCAAGACACGTTGGCCGAGTTCCGCGTCGACGTCGTCGTCCATCTCGCTGCGATCGTCTCACCAGGGCGAAGACCCGACAGAGCCCTCGAGTACGCTGTCGACGTTGGCGGCACGAGGAACGTACTCGAGGCATGCGCCGCCGCAGGCGTGAAGAAGCTGATCGTGTCATCGTCAGGTGCCGCCTACGGCTACCACAGCGACAGCCCGGCCTGGATAGATGAGGGCGTTCCGTTGCGAGGCAACCCGACTTTTGCGTACGCCGATCACAAGCGCATCGTGGAAGAGATGCTCGAACAATGGCGATCCGACCATCCGGATCTCGGCCAGCTGATCTTTCGACCGGGGACCATCCTCGGCGAGCACACGCACAACCAGATCACCGACCTGTTCGACCGCCGGTTCGTCCTTGGGATCTCAGGGGCGGATAGCCCGTTCGTGTTCATCTGGGACGCCGACGTGGTCGCATGCTTGAGGCAGGGCATCGAATCGGACGCGACCGGCATCTTCAACCTGGCGGGCGACGGTGCAGTGCCTCTGCGATCGATCGCCAGGATGCAGAACAAGCGCTACATCCAGATCCCCGGGGCGGCCGTCGGCGCCGCATTGGCGATCATGAAGCGGTTCGGCATCACCCAGTACGGTCCAGAGCAGATCGACTTCCTGCGATACCGGCCTGTCCTGTCGAACAGGGCCCTCAAGGAGGACTTCGGCTACATACCCGAGATGACGAGCGAGGAAGTATTCAAGTTCTTCATCGAGGCGCGCCTTGGCCAAACGTGACCTGTCCGGCGCGTCGGTGCTGATCACCGGAGCCGCAGGCGGCCTCGGACGATCCCTGGCGAGACGTTTCGCTATGAGCGGAGCGCGCCTCGCTCTCCTCGATGTCGATGGCGACCGCCTGGGTTCGGCGTCAGCGGAGTTCCCTGATGCGGTCGTGCTCGCGGCAGACCTCGTCGACCCCGAAGCGTGCGTGTACGCCGTCGACCGCGTGGTCGAATCCCACGGCGGTATCGACGTGCTCATCAACAACGCCGGCGTAACGCATCGCTCAGCGTTCATCGACACCGACCCGGCAGTCATCCGGAGGGTCATGGAGGTGAACTACCTCGGATCCGTCAACATCACGAGCGCTGCGCTGCCCTCGCTCGTCGAACGCTCAGGGGCCATCGGAGTGATCTCCTCGGTTGCCGGGTTCGCCCCGGTCCTGGGGCGAACGGGCTACGCGGGATCCAAGCACGCCCTCCACGGCCTGTTCTCCACGCTGCGAGCCGAACTCCGTCCATCCGGTGTCGATGTGACCATCATCGCACCGACGTTCGTCGATACGGACATGCAACAGAGGGCACTCGGCGGAGATGGCACGGTCACCAGCCATCCTCAATCGCGCGTCGGCCGGCAAGTGGATTCCGCAGCCGTCGCCAACGACGTGTTCCGCGCGATCGAGCGCAGGCGCCGGTTCGTCGCGATCGGCGGCATCGGCCATGTCTCACACGCACTGGCCACACTCGCGCCTCGTATCTACGAGCGGCTGATGGTGCGCTCCCTGCGCTCCGAACTCGACCGCTGAGCCACGGGCCGTCTGAATCGACAAGCCAGTCGATCTCGGGCCGCGCCACAGGGGACGAACGATTGGTGATACACTCGCCCGCATGTTCGACTTCTCCCGGGGGGATTGGGTGGTCCCGCGCGACCTTGCGCCTCTGTTCCGCGCGACCTTCGAGGACATCGCGTCCGCCGGAAACGCCTGGACGGGCACCGACAGGATCGCGATCGCAGATGTGGCCCGGCACCGGTCGCAAGCGTCGGGATCAGACGTTCTCCCGAAAGCCGCCATCGATGCGGCAATGCTGATCGCGACACAGCCGAGCGGATCGACCGAGTCGTTTGTGCACGAAGCCATAGCTGCACTCGGTGAGATCGAGTATGTCGAACTCGTCGGCGTCACGGCTGCAATCACTGCGATCGACACGGTGACGGCTTTGCTTGGTCTTGGACACGAGACCTTGCCCGAACCCCGGCCTGGGGAACCGACGCCACCTCCCCACGATCGACGATGCAAACGAAGAAGCGCGTGGGTCGCTATGAACGGGCCCGCAAATCCGAGGCATGCCCTTACGGCAGCTCCCCGGGCTCAGGCAACCGTGAACAGGCTCTTCGATGGGCTCTTTGCGCCGTTGAACGCCTCCGATCGTTCCAAGGCCCAGGACCGTCTCACACGTGAACAGAGGGAACTCGTAGCCCTGACGGTCTCACACAGCAACGAGTGTTTCTGGTGAACCGCGTCTCACGCGTCCGCGCTCAGTTCGAGTGCGAGGAGAAACGGAATACGGGTCAACTTCTCGGCAATCACCGACTCCGGGGTTGATAGCGGCATCCCAGGAGGGAGCGAGCTGATCGCTCTCGCTCGAACCGCAACTCAGCCGGAACCGGATCCCTCGGCAATGCACGCACTCAGCGATGCAATCGGGCCGGTTCCCGCTGTGACCGCTGCCCAGGCCGCTGGAACGCTGGCGATGACGAATCGCATCATGGACGCGACTGGATCGCGTGCGCCATCGGGCGCGGTGGAAGCCTGGCTCCCACTCCTCGAGCAACTCGGAGCGATGGAGTTCCCGCACGCGGATCTCGTTACGGCGCGCAAGAGCGCGGCTGAACGCAGACTGCGCAAGATCGCGAAGCGGCTCCGGGCGTAACGGCACCCGGGTGTGCCGGATCTCCCTTAGCGAGTTTCCTTGTGTGCCGTCGTCTCGCGGCACCACTTGCACCACTTGCGCAACTGGATTCGCTCCCTCGTGTTCGACTTGTTCTTCGAGGTGACGTAGTTGCGCCTCTTGCACTTCTCGCACGCAAGGGTGATCGGCGGCCTTTTGTCGCTCATGGAAACTCTCTTCGTTGTAGTTCTTGCTGTGGGCTGTCAGCTGTGGGCTGTCAGCTGATTACCTATTTGAGGATCTTGGTGACACGGCCTGCACCAACAGTGCGGCCACCCTCACGGATAGCGAAACGCAAACCCTCATCCATCGCGATCGGCTTCCCCAACGTCACAGTCATCTCC
>JBDLIR010000070.1:0-8325 GCA_039714815.1 Actinomycetota bacterium
GCATCTGGCATCTGGCATCTGGCATCTGGCATCTGGCATCTGGCATCTGGCATCTGGCATCTGGCATCTGGCATCTGGCATCTGGCATCTGGCATCTGTTTTACGCCGTTGTGATCGTGAGCACGCCGACGCCGAGATAGATGGCACCAACGAGCAGTGGCATATTGGTGACGATCGTGTCTCTTCCCCGCGGCATCTCCCACTTCGCCCCGTTGATCACAACGTCGAGCAGAGAGCCCGCTATGGGTCCGAGGATG
Organism: Actinomycetota bacterium; assembly: GCA_039714815.1. GTDB lineage: Bacteria > Actinomycetota > Acidimicrobiia > Spongiisociales > UBA5794 > JAMBLL01. The sequence goes on from JBDLIR010000070.1 coordinate 258, forward strand.
ATCGTGAGTATGCCGAGGATGACGATGAGGTAGCCGGTCATCGTCTGAGTCGCGACAGGCTCACACGGCGCGCCGACGATGGTTCCGTCACAGAAAGCCGGCCAACGAGGCGTGAACATCACGGCGATAGCGAAACATGCCACGATCCCAGCCAGGAAGAGGATGATGGTTCGCCAGAGCCGTGACCTGAACGGATTCATCGTGCAAGCGTAGACCGGACTCCCGGGTGCGCCGTACCGATTATTCTGTCCCATAGCGCATACCCTTACCGGAGAGAGCCGACATGCCAACGTTCAGGCCAGACCTCGCATCGATCCCGCACTACGTTCCAGGCCGTCCGATCGATGAGGTCGCCCGCGAGCACGGCATCGAGTCGATCGACAAACTCGCTTCAAACGAATGCCCGGAGGCCCCGTTCGCAGAGGTCGTCGATGCGATCGCTCGGGCCGCGAACGAGGTCAATCGGTATCCGGACAGTTCGACGTACGACCTGTCGCGAGCGATAGCGGAACATCAAGGGTTGCAACCGGACGAGGTCTGGGTGGGGGCGGGTTCGAGCGAGGTGCTGAGAAACGCAGCCCTCTCGGTCGGTGGGCCAGGGACGTCGGCTGTGTTCGCACATCCGTCGTTCGTGATGTACCGCATCGCAACGATGGTGGCATGGGCCGAACCGATTGCCGTTCCGCTCACCGCCGCGTATGCACACGATCTGTCGGCGATGGCCGACGCGGTTCGCGATGACACGACCGTCGTCTACGTCTGCAATCCGAACAATCCAACAGGCAACCACATCCCGGGCGAAGATGTCATGGCGTTCATCGATGCTGTTCCCGAGAGGGTGCTCGTTGTCGTCGACGAGGCGTATGCGGAGTACGTCACGGCGGATGACTATCAGACGTTCATCAACGAAGCCCCGAACCGGCCGAATCTCCTCGTTGCGCGGACGTTCTCGAAGATATACGGGTTGGCGGGAGTGCGAGTCGGCTACGGGGTTGGCGCCCCAGAGCTACTCGCAAGGCTGCGTCAAACGCAGCCACCGTTCACCGTCACATCCACAGGCCAGATCGGCGCGATCGAAGCACTCAAGCACCCGGACCTCGTCGCTGAGCGAAGCGAGAGAAACGAGACGGGCAGGAGCGTGCTTACGGCGGGTCTTGCAGCGCTCGGGTTCGATCCATCGGAGTCGGAGGCGAACTTCGTCTACTTCGAGCCGCCAGGCAACGCCGCAGAACTTGGTGAGGCCCTCTTACACAAGGGCCTGATCGTGCGTGTTCTCGGCGCTGGTATACGCGTGACAGTTGGTACCGAACAGGAGAATCGCCGGTTCCTGTCCGCGATCGAGGGGGTTACTACCCGATGAAACGGCCACAGGACATCGATTGGGATCAACTGACGGAGATCGTCGACATCGATGGGCGCCTCGTTGCAGATGCACCGTGGTTGACCCGGGACCTCGCTGTGGAGATGTACACAGACATGGTGCGGACCAGGGTGTTCGACCGGCGGGCGACAGCGGCCCAGCGGCAGGGCAGGCTCGGTACCTATGCCGTCGCGGAAGGGCATGAGGCCATTCAGATCGGTAGTGCACACGCCCTACGTCGACAGGACTACGTGTATCCGGGTTACCGCGAACACGGCGTGCAGCTTTCACGGGGCGTGCCGCTCGAGACGTTGCTCTCCTACTGGCGTGGCCTCCCCAACGATCTCTGGGATCAGGCTGCCCTCAAACAGATGGTTCTCGCGGTCCCGATCGCTACCCACTTGCCTCACGCCGTTGGGCACGCATACGCCGAGTCGATGCTCGGCAACGATGTCGTGACTGCGGCGTACATAGGTGACGGCGGCACATCGGAGAACGACTTTCACTCCGGGATGAACTTCGCCGGTGTATGGAAGACGCCGACGGTCTTCATCGTGTCAAACAACTTCTACGCGATCAGCGTCCCCTATGAACAGCAGACCGCTGCGGCCTCGATCGCAGACAAGGCTGTTGGCTACGGGATGCCGGCTGAGAAGGTCAACGGGTTCGATGTTCTTGCCGTCTACGACGCTACGAGGCGAGCCGTCGAACGAGCCTCCAATGGTGAGGGGCCAACCATGATCGAGGCCGTGTGCTACCGATTCGGCCCACATGCAACGGCCGATGATCCGGCACTGTATCGGACCAAGGACGAAGAGGACCTGTGGAAGCCGTACGATCCGATGATCCGGATGCGTCGATTCCTCAACGCCAGTGGCTGGTGGGATGACGAGCGTGATGCCGCCCTGTTCACCGAGGCGACTGAGGCATTCGACTCGGCTCTCGAGGCGGTGGGCAACAGGGAACTCCCCACCCGTTCAGACATCGTGTCTGAGGCGTTCGAGAAGGTGCCGCAGATGGTCGTCGAACAACTCCATCGGCTTGAAGCCAATGCCGGGGAAGCTCTCAGCACGTTCCCGGACTCTGCGGTGTGGCAGGTCGGAAACGACCGTCTACCAGGCGGTCCCAAGACCACGATGTCGATGGCGGATGCGATCAACGCTGCGCTGCACCAGGAGATGGCTGCCGACCCGACCACGGTGCTTCTCGGTGAGGACGTCGCCGTCGCCGGAGGCGTCTTCAGGATCTCAGAAGGTCTGCTCGAGAAGTTCGGTTCCCGGCGCGTCATAGATACGCCGATCAACGAGAGCGGGATCGTGGGGACAGCGATCGGGATGGCGATCGCAGGTGCGCGCCCGATCGCAGAGATCCAGTTCGAGGGGTTCTCGTATCCGGCGTTCGACCAGATAGCGAACCACCTCGGGCGGATCCGGTTCCGCACCAGGGGCAACGCAAGCCTTCCGATGGTCCTCCGCATGCCAAACGGCGCAGGCATCGGAGCGCACGAGCATCACTGTGACAGCCCGGAAGCCTATTTTGCTCATGTCCCTGGAGTGGTCGTCGTTGTTCCCTCGAGTCCGTCCGATGCCAAAGGGTTGCTCGCAGCCTCGATCCGATCGCAGGACCCGGTCATATTCCTGGAACCGAAGGTGCTGTACCGCGCATCTACCGAGCCTGTTCCTGATGAAGCCTACGAACTGCCGCTGGGCCGTGCGCGCATCCGGCGTCACGGCGAACACATCTCGATCGTCACCTACGGCGGGATGGTCCCCGTGTCGCTCAGAGCGGCGGAGATGGTTGCCGATGAGGGCATCGATGTCGAGGTCATCGACCTTCGCACGATCTACCCGTGGGACATCGAGACGGTCACGGCATCTGTGTCGCGCACAGGGAAGCTGCTGTTCGTACAGGAACCTCAGCGTACGGGCGGCGTGGGTGCCGAGATCGTCGCCGAGGTTGCCGAGCGCTGCGGATACGACCTCGTCGCACCACCGAGACGCCTCAGTGCGACCGACGCACCGTGGCCCCAGTTTGCGATCGAGTTCCACGCACTCGTCACCGACGAGATGGTCGCCTCCGAACTCCGCTCCCTGGCGCGTCTCTAGGGCTTTGGCGCCGATTTGGCTGATATATCGTTCGTGTCGACGCCAAAGCCCTAAAGCGGGTCGAAGGGGCTCTTTCGTCTGATGGCTGGGAGTTGGCGTTTCCTGGTCGCACGCACCCGGAACACGCTCGGACCGTGGCCACCGCGTCGTGCTTCGGCCTCCTCGAGCAGCCGGCGGAGTCGGCTGACCTGGTTCGCGAGCCTGTTGTTCTCGATCTGTAACGCGATGATCCGCTTGATCCCCTCGAGATTCACCCCGGCATTCGACAGCTCCTGGATCAGGAGCAACCGCTCGAGATCGACCTGGCTGTACCGTCTCGTGCCACCCGGGGTCCGGTACGGATCGACAAGGCCCTTGCGCTCGTATACCCGCAGGGTCTGGGGGTGCATACCAACGATCTCAGCGGCAACCGAGATGATGTAGATGGCGTCGGATGATCGTGTCATGTCATGCTCCCAGGTGTGATCGTGGATCCCAATCGGCCTCGGCTGCGTGAAGGGTCTTGAGTGCGATGCGCTCGTCATCAGAGATCGATGTCGGGACCGCCACGTGGAGAGTCACGAGGAGATCGCCCGTCGCCTTGGCGGTCTCGATTCCCTTTCCGGAGAGTTTCATCGTTGTTCCTCCCTGTGTGCCCGCAGGGATCTTGATCTTGGAGGACCCGTTCAGAGTCGGAACTGAAATCACGGCGCCCAACGCTGCCTCCGTATACCGGATCTGGACCTCGATCGTCAGGTCCTTGCTGCCTTTACGGCCGAACAAGGGATGTGTCCCGACGTGGACGGTGACGTACAGGTCTCCTGTGGGCCCGCCGTTGGCACCGGGTGCACCCTTTCCCTTGACTCTGACGCGGGTTCCGTCAGCCACGCCCTTGGGTATCTTCACCTTGACGGTCCTGTCGCCGACAGAAAGCTCCTTCGTCACTCCCGAGAGTGCTTCATGGAACGTCAACGAGATGGATCCTGATACGTCCGCACCCTTCTGGGGTCGTCGCTGGCGCCTTGCCGTGCCAAAGAGATCCTGGATGCCCGTGAACAGATCCTGTGTCGACCCGCCCTGGCCTCCGCCGAAGATGTCCTCGACACGCACATATTGCTGCCCGCCGACCGTGTCGCCAACGAAGTAGCCCATCTCCCGAGCGTGGTCGTACTCCTTGCGCACCTCCTCGTCTGAGAGGGTTTCGTAGGCCTCGTTGACCTCCTTGAAGCGGGTCTCGGCCTGCGTGTCGTCCGGGTTGTTGTCCGGGTGGTAGTCGCGCGCGAGGGTTCGGAACGCCTTCTTGATCTCCTTCTGAGAGGCGTCCTTGGCTACGCCGAGTTCGGCGTAGTAGTCCTTGTCAAGCCACTCCTTACGCATGTGCAACGATGACGAGGGACGGTCGTATGACCCGCCCTCGCATCAGATATCCCTTTCTCAGTTCAGCATGTACGATCTGGTCGCCTTCTCCCGGAACCACAGATACCGCCTCGTGGACGGCGGGGTCGAACGGCTGTCCGATTGCGTCGATGGGTGTGACCCCTTCTTGAGCGAGTGCATCTATGAGCTGGGTTCGGGTCCTCACCATGCCCTCGAGCATCTTGGTCTCGGTGTCCGACTTCGCCTCTGTCTCGAGTGCGGCATCGAAGCTGTCGAGCGAAGGCAGCAGCAACTCGACGAGTCGCTGGCTAGCCCGGACGACGTTCTCGACCTGGTCGCGCTCGACCCGCTTCCGGTAATTGTCGAACTCCGCTGCGACCCGCTGGAGGTTGGCAAGGAGGTCGCCTGTCTCCTGACGGGTCTCTGACAGTTCTCGCAGCAACAGCGCCTGGGCCTCCTCCGGATGGTCCGGGAGGGTGAGTCCAAGCCGTTCGGCTGTCGATTCAGGTTCAGGGAACTCGACTATCTCCGCCTCGACGACTTCGTCCTCGTCGAGTTCGAGGGCCTCGTTCATCATGGTGTCGAGGATCTCCCCGCCATCATCTGGCGGGGAGGCTCCTGTGGGTGTGTTCGTTGTGTCAGTCATTGGTACTCCGAGGGAGATCCGGGTGCGTGGCACCCGATCCCGTCTACTCGTCCTCCTCGACGACCTCGGCTTCGACCACCTCGTCTGTGTCCGACGGCTCTTCGCCCTCTGACTCCGCGGTGGCTGCCTCGGCCTGGGCTGCCTCGTACAGCTTCTGGCCGATGATCTGGGCGCTCTCCATGAGCGTGTTGGTCCCGGACTTGAGGCTCTCTGCCGAAGCGTTCTCATCCTCGAGCACCTTCTTGAGCGCGTCGAGGTTGCTTTGTATCGGCGCCTTCTCGTCTTCGGTGAGCTTGTCGCCGTTGTCTGCGAGCTGCTTCCCGATCGTGTGGATCGCATGGTCCGCCGCGTTGCGGGCTTCTGCAGCCTCTTTCCGCCCGGCATCTTGAGCCGCGTGGGATTCTGCGTCTTTGACCATCTGGTCGATGTCTGTCTGGTCGAGCGCCGTACCGCCGGTGATCGTCACCTGCTGCGACTTGCCGGTTCCAAGGTCCTTCGCCGAAACAGACACGATCCCGTTGGCGTCGATGTCGAACGTCACCTCGATCTGGGGAACGCCCCGTGGCGCAGGCGGGATGCCCGTGAGCTTGAATCGGCCAAGTGACATGTTGTCTGCCGCCATGGAGCGTTCGCCCTGGAGCACGTTGATCTCGACCTCAGGCTGGCTGTCCGCTGCCGTCGTGAAGATCTCGGACCGGCGTGTCGGGATGGTCGTATTGCGTTCGATCATCTTGGTGAACAGGTTGCCTTCGGTCTCGACGCCGAGTGTGAGCGGCGTCACATCGAGAAGGAGGATTCCGGAGACATCGCCGGTCAATACTCCGGCCTGAAGTGCTGCGCCAAGGGCAACGACCTCGTCAGGGTTCACACCGCGGTTCGGTTCCTTGCCTGCCAATTCTTGAACGATCGACGCGACCGCGGGCATGCGTGTTGAGCCACCGACGAGGAGCACGTGGTCGATTTCGGACATCGTGACCCCGGCGTCTTTGATCGCACGCTGGAATGGGGCGCGTGTCCGCTCGGTCAGGTCCGTGGTCATGCGTTCGAATTCGGACCTGCTCAGTGTCTTGAGAAGGTGGATCGGCCCCTCAGCAGTTGCGGTGATGAAGGGGAGGTTGATCTCTGTCTCTTGGACGGTTGAGAGTTCGATCTTGGATTTCTCTGCCGCTTCCTTGAGACGGGTCAGCGCCATGGGATCCTTCGAGAGGTCGACGCCGTGATCGGACTTGAAGCCGTCGACGAGCCATGCCATGACCTTGTCATCCCAGTCATCGCCACCGAGGTGGGTATCACCTGCGGTCGACTTGACCTCGAAGACCCCTTCACCGATCTCGAGCACGGACACGTCGAAGGTCCCGCCACCGAGGTCGAATACGAGGATGAGTTCGTCGCGATCGTTGTCGAGCCCGTACGCAAGCGAGGCGGCGGTCGGTTCGTTGACGATCCGCTCGACTTCGAGACCGGCGATCTGTCCCGCTTCCTTCGTGGCCTGGCGTTGGGCGTCACCGAAGTAGGCAGGCACCGTGATGACTGCTTTGGTGACCGGTTCGCCGAGATACGCTTCCGCATCTGCCTTGAGCTTCTGGAGGATCCTTGCGGAGATCTCCTGAGCTGTGTAGGTCTTGTCGTCGATGTCTATCGACCAGTCCTCGCCCATGTGGCGCTTGACCGAACGGACTGTCCGTTCAGGGTTCGTGATCGCCTGGCGTTTCGCCTGGTCTCCGACGAGTACCTCGCCGTTCTTGGCGAACGCGACGACGGAAGGTGTCGTGCGGTTCCCCTCTGCGTTCGCTACGACCTTTGGCTCTCCGCCCTCAAGGACGGAGACGACTGAGTTCGTGGTTCCGAGGTCGATTCCGACGGCTCTTCCCATGGTGCTGCTCCTTGATGTGTTCGTGTTCTCAACATAGCGCTATGTCTAAGTCGTGACAAAGAGTATAACTTGAGTCGACCCGTATCAATTTCAGAAATCGGCCGACAGCCAACAGCTGACAGCGCACAGCTCGGAAGCGGCGTACAGCCGACAGCTGTCAGATGTCAGATGCCAGATGCCAGATGCCAGATGCCAGACTCCAGTGAGGTTGAGGCATCAGGCAGACACCGTTCTGTGCAGAGCGAAGAGCATTCTCCTGATCTCCACAACATCGGAAGACAACTCGTCTAGGTCTTGTGCTGAGAGATATCCGAAATCGCACGCCAGGATCAGATGGGTCTCTAGCTCACAGGCCGATCCATACGCGATGCTGAGGAACCTGGCGAAGTCCTTGTTGCTCGACCGACCTGACCCCTCGGCGATGTTGCTCGGAATCGATATGGCCGATCGCTGGATCTGGGAGGTCAACCCGAATCGCTGCGACGCTGGAAACGTCTCGGTCATGGAGTAGGTCCGCCGAGCCAGACTCATTCCTCGTCTCCACACCTTGAGTTCTCTGAAGTCATGCACGACCTATTCGTACCACAACAGCGGTGCCGATGAAACACGGCTGATGTCTGGATTCTGGCATCTGGCATCTGGCATCTGGAATCTGTTCCTACGCGACAAACACCGGTGGCGAGCCACCGGTGTCTATCTCTCCGCCCGCTCCGGGCGCCATACAGCAA
>JBDLIR010000071.1:0-8274 GCA_039714815.1 Actinomycetota bacterium
TCTATCGAAAGTGTGACATCGCGCACGACGACAACACCGGAGAAGGCCACCGTCACACGGTCGAGCAGAATGCTCGTCATAGCTCCAGCGTACAGGCAGCCGGGCCGGAGCGTGTCGGATCCATCCGAGGGAACTCACCGGTTCGCACCGCTGCGCGCAGCTTCGTCGAATGCACCGCGGCCCAACTCCTCAGGGAGTGAGCATGACCTTGCCCTGGTTGGCACCGGCGAGGTATGCCGGAACTCGAGAATGCGCTTCGGCAATCGGAACCACGGCAGCGACATCCGTGTTCCACGCACCCGAGGCGAAACGGGCCTGAACGCCCCGTGACGCCTGGAGCAATCGAATGGTCGAACTGCTCTGCATCCACGATGTGAGCCAGAAGCCCTCGATCCTCTTGGACTGAAAGATGAGTTGGTCGGGACCGGGCACCGGGGCCGGGCGAAGGTCGAGGCCCCCGTAGACGATCCAGCGGCTGCGCGGACCCATCGCCGAGAACACGGATTCAGCGAACGGCCCGCTCATAGCGTCGAGCAGGATACGCGGTCGTTCCTCATCGAGAACGGACTTCAGGGCATCAGCGAAATCGGGTGCCTCAGAGTTGAGGACATGCGCCGCGCCCAGTCTCTTCAGTGGCTCGATCTGCTCCTGGCGCCTCACAATTGAGATCGGGCGGTAGCCCTCGTCCTCGGCGAGCGCGACCACCAGCTTTCCCAGCTGGCTGGCGCCGGCCGTCATGACGAACGCCTTTGCACCTTCCTGCCGAACGATGTCCTGCATCGCCCAGGCCGAGAACGGGTTGACCAGAAGCGCCGCACCGTTCTCGTCGCTGACCGCTGAGCGAAGCGGGATACAGGCCCGTGCCTCAGAAACGGCGTACTGCGCCCATGAACCGGACACGCCGGCGTAGAAGGCGACACGTTTGCCGACCAGCCGGTTGGCCATGAGGCCTCCACCCGATGACACGACGTCACCAACTCCTTCGAAGCCCGCGGGCGTACCCGCCACGCGTGGTAGTCCGTACACACCCCTGATGAACGCGACATCCGACGGGTTGAAAGGCGCCATACGCACCCGGACCACCACCTCCCCGCGCCGCGGCGTCGGGGTTTGGATCGTCTCCTCCGTCACGAAGGGGTCGAGACTCTCGAGCGACTCCGATGGCGCGTCCGTCGCGAAGCCGCTCTCTTTCAGCACCAAGGCACGCATGTTCTCAGGAATTGTCATCGCTCCCCCTCCATCCCGAACCATAGAGCCTGGACTCACTGTCCGGACCGCTATCGCACGCAGCACCCATCACACGAGATTCACGAGGAGTGGGCGACGATGAGGGACCCTCTGGTCACGAGTTGGGAGTTCGCCTCAGCACGTAAACCCGGGACTCGAGCTTCCCGAGCACCTGGTAGATGGTCCAGAGCGCGTTGCCCAGCATCGCCCTGTACGCAACCTCTCCGATCGCCTCGACCAGTTCTTCCTTCGCTCTGCGCAGCCGGGAAACCTGGAGCAGGTAGTTCGTGGCGGCGTCCGTCTCCTGCATGGCCTCGGCCCATTCCGATCCGATCACTTCGACGCGCTCGATGCGGAACCCGGCCGATCGACACGCGGCCTCGAACCGCGATACGTCGAATCGCTCGACAACCGAGGCCGTGTGGGCAGCGAGTTGCTCGGCTTCCCACGGCTCGAGCAGGTCAGTCCCGAACACCTGGTGCAAGACCATTGCTCCGCCGGGCTTGAGCACGCGGTAGCACTCGTCGAGAGCAATGTCGGCATCTCGGACGTGTGCGAACATGTCGCGCGAGAACTCGAAATCGAAGGCGCTGTCTTCGGCTGGAATCGCCTCGATCGTCCCCGGTCGTACATCGACGAGACGACCGAACTCATGATCGGCAACAGCTTGAGCAGCATCGGCGTTGTTCGTGTCAGAGGGATCAACCGAAACGGCACGGCAACCGAAACGCTCAGCCATCATGAGACAGTGCGCACCAGCCCTCCCGCCGATATCGAGCACGACATCATCGGGTCCGAGTGCCAGTTCCTCGAAGGCATCGAGCATCGACGCGCTCGGCCTGGGATTCAGGCTTCGATCGACGCGCTCGACCGAACCCTCCCAGTCCCAATCGCCGTACATGTCCTCAACTGAGATGGGCTCGATCCAGTCTTGTTTCGTCATGCCAGCACGGTAGCGCGACTTATCCAGCAGCTCCAGCCGGGATCGGTGATCGCTTCCGAACCTGTGAAGTGAGCGAACCGATTCGTCGAGCCCTACCCCGTCACTCCTCGAGTGTGACCCCGAGACTGTCAGCCCATTCGCTGACCAGTTCGGCGACCTCGGCAGCAATCCCTTGACGAGGGATCCATGTGTCGCTGCCTCCGGAGAAGAACACGAACTCCCATCGACTTCCACCGAGCATTTCCGGGCGATTCGCAACGACCCAGTTTGCGAACGGTGTCACGGCCTCGGCGTCGTACGGGATGAGGCCGACATTGGGCCTCCGCTCGGTCCAGGTGCGCAGCAGGCCGTCCTCGAACGTGAGGAACCAGGTGGTGACCTCGCTCGGAGGGATCTCCAACACGCGATGGAGATCGTCGAACCGGGTCGGCATGCACACCGCGTCCGCTGCTCCGGGGACACACACGAGCGTGATCTCGGTGTGGAGAGCAGCATCGACCTCGTAGAGCGTGCTCAGGGTGTCGCTCGGATGCGTGATCAGATCCTCGTCGAGCCAGGTCTCGCGCCTGAAATCGGGATGCAACAGCGCCATGAATGCCTCCAGGTCACCCGAGTTGTACGTGCTCACGAAGGTGTCGACAAGTCCCTCGGTTTCGGGATCAATCGACGAAACGGGTACGGTGGTCTGGGGAACGGTCGTAGACAAGGCCGTCGTCGAAGGACCCTCTCCTGCCGGCACCTCGTCTCCCGATCGGTCGACGAACATCAAGACGGGGACGGTCGCGAACACCACGGCAGCGAACGCTGCGGCGGCGACGGCTAGAGCGCGACGCCGTGGACGGGAGCGATCGGGTTCCGGACGTTGAAGCGGTGTCCTCGGACGCTGGACAGTGGCGAGCATCTGTCGAGCGGTTGGCTTGTCCTCGACGACCCTGGTTGGCTCGGGGTTCGCCTCGCGGAGGCGGTCGAAGGCGCGATCGATGTCGTTCATGCCTGTGCCTCTCCTTCAGCTGCATTCGTGGCTCTCGGTGGTTCCGGTACTAGCAGAGCTGCGAGCCGCCTCTTGGCACGGTGCAGACGTTGCTGTGTCGCGGAAAGAGAAATGTTCAGCGCAACGGCGATCTCGGGGCCGGTGAGTTCCTCCCATGCGGCGAGCCGTAGGATCTCGCGGTCGGAGGCTCGCAGATCGTTGAGTGCAGCGATCACGTCCTGATCCTCGGCGCGTCGAACCACGATGGCTTCGGGCTGCTCCGGTTGGCTCGGCCGCACCCCTGCGATACGTTCACGAAGACGGCCGCGACGGGATGTCGAGCGCCATTGATTGAGAACCACCTTGCGCGCGACTCCGAACAGCCACGCCCGCGCGAAGGAAAGGTCGACATCTGCGATGCGTCGCCATGCTGCCGTGAACACTTCGGCGGCGACGTCATCGGCATCACTCCAGCCCACACGGCGCGCACAGAAAGCGTGCACCTCGTCGTAGTGCTCGTCATACAGCCTTGCAAACGTTGCTTCGTCAGAACTCACTGGGCCGGGTCCCTGTTCCTTCATGCATCAGTTGTCCGGAACCTCCTCAATCTTGACAGGTGTCAGTAGAAGCTGTCGACCGGACAACCCAGAGTAGAGAGGCTTGCGGACAGGATCTTGCTGCGGGACCGGGACCGGGTGCCCGGTCCCGCGGCGGGATGCGCTGTCAGCTTTGGCGTTGAGGTGGACAAGAAGCGATCGAGTGTCTGAGGGGGGACGATGTACATGCAAAGGACAACACGACGGCTGACAACTCTGCTTGGTGCGACGGCATTGGTCGTCACAGCCTGCGCTGCAGGTGGCACGGACGAGACAGGCGACGCCGCCGCATCGACGATCCCGCCAACGACGACAGAAGCGATGCCGCCAACGACGACGACGGAGGTAGCGGCGACATCCTCCTCGACGCCGGCGAGCACCACGAGCACTACGCAAGCACCTGTCACGACGACTACGGAAGCTGCCACCCTCGCGCAGGAGACTGAACTGTCGTCCGTGGTGGACGATGTAGCCCGTGGCGAAGCGGCGCTCGTGGAGTCCGGCGGGTACGTGGCACAACTCGGTGATCGGACACTCCACCTGACCATCACCGACCCGGTCACACTCTATAACACGAAGGGCCAGATCATGCTGGGGCCCGAAGAGCCGGGTGAGCCATTTGCAGAGTTGGTCGTCCTCGGCGAGTTCATAGGAGTCATTCCCGTCGAGCGTTCCGGGGAGCATCCGCCTCACGACCTGCTCATCCCCGAGTACATGGTGCCCGTGCCCGATGACTTCGGCGCTTATCTCTCCTCACTGGACCCCCTGGTGGTCGAGGGCGAAGGCGAGTACTCCGGCGACGGATCTACAGGCGTCTACTGGGATCTGAGCATCGATACGGCGCTGGGTCAGACGTACGAGTGTCCCTTCGGGCAGTGTGTGGCCACCCTGGTGGATGAATTCCTCGGCCCCTACATGGTCGGGACCGAGCGACGCTTCAGGATCGTCCGGTTCTCCGGTGACGGAGAGGGCGTCTTCGGGTTCATCCAGAGCACCCCGGAGGAGTTGGACGACACCCTGGCACTTGCAGACATGCTGCTCTCCGGACTCGACTTCGAACCCACAGGATGATCATCTGGAAACGAGGGCCGTACATGATCCTGGGTCTTGGGATGAGCAAGGAGTAAGACCGCGGGACTAGCTCCCCAGCGGACTCCACTCGCTCGGGAACGGCCACAGCGGGGAGATGTCGAGGAACGAGACAGAGAGGGCCTTCAGGAAACTGTCAGCTGTCTTCCGCGTCTTTGACCAGGGTGTCGAGGGCGAGCGCGATCTTGTATCTGGAAGCGAACGGTCGAGCCTTCACCGTACGGGCTTGGCTCGTGACGAGTAGCCTCGACATCGCCGGGTGGTTCTGATCCGGCTAGGGAGGTCAAGCGCATGCACGTCGACGTGAACGGGGTCCGTCTTTGGTTCGATGTCGATGGCTCGTCGCTCGTCACCGACGGTCCGGAGATGAAGGAGCGCCCGACGGTGGTGCTGGTCCACGGCGGACCGGGAGGCTTCGACCACAGCTACTTCAAGCCTGATTTCCACCGGCTAGCGGGTACTGCCCAGGTCATCTATCTGGATCTCCGCGATCACGGCAGGTCTGATAGGACGGACCCTGAATACTGGGACCTCATCGGGGCTGGCGACGATATACGGGGCTTCTGCGACGTGCTGGGCATTACTTCTCCGGTAGTTCTCGGGCACTCCTTTGGTGGCCCGGTGGTCGCTTCCTACGGCTCGCGTCATCCTGGACACGCGTCGGCCCTCGTCCTCCAGTCGACATTCGCCCGCTTCGACCTGACGCGGGTGGTCGAGGACTTCCGCCGGCTAGGCGGGGAGAAGATCGCAGAGATCGTGCGACGGAGCTACAGCGATGATCCATCCGTGTCTGCCGATGAATGGGCGTTGGCTTGGAGGCTCTTTGGACACTGGGTTCCCGGAGATGCCGAGCGATCCCGAGTCCAACGCAACGCAGAGTTAGCTGCGGTTGGTGGCAAGCTCATGCAGAGCATTGACGTGCTCGAGGAGCTATCCGCGATCGCCTGCCCGACCCTGGTGAGCGTCGGGGAGCTAGACCCCATCACACCTGTGGCAGTCGCTCGAGAGATGGTCGAAGTCATGAAGCCGGGTGTTGCACAACTGTGTGTCATCGAGAACGCCGGGCATTTCCCTTGGAGAGACGCTCCTGATCGTTACTGGCCGGCACTTGAAGAGTTCATCGCCTCCGTTGACAAGCCGGCCTAGTCGAATCCAGCGCTACGACCTACACGCTCTCGACCACCACCGCCGTGATGCGCCGGCGGCTACAGCGGGCCAATGGTCAACCCCAGCCATCGAGCACCGTAAACACCACGTCGCAACAGCCGCGTGAACTCACCCAGATGCCAGATGAAGCATCGCGCGCCATGCTTTCTGGAAGCGAGCCTGCGAGCGATGTGGTGAGCATTAGGTGCTCCGGCCCGCCTCGACGGGCCCCGATTCGCACCGTTCCGCCGACCACGGCTCAGTTCGCGTTGCCGTCGATACCGGCGCGCTGGCGATGCCACCGCCCACTGCCCGATCGGATCTCGCCAACCCTTCGATTCATCAGATGCCGCGTCAGATACCGGTACACGAGCGCCTTGACACCAGTCAGGTTGGTCCCGTGAGCCCTGTAGAAGGTGTCTGGTTCGTCGAAGATCCCGAGGTCGCCGTTGACACCTGTCATCTGGATCTCGGTGTGGGCGCCTTTCCAGTCGATCGGAGGATCAAGCAATGACTCAGTTCCCACAGCGCAGCCCAGAAACGGTCCGTCTGGATCGGGCACGAGAGCGCGCAGTCCATCGAGGTAGTTCTTGTCCAGGATGACCCCCTCCAGGCGTATCCACTGATCCCCAATCTGTACTTCCACCCACGAGTGCAGGATCTCCTCTGGTGACAGGCGATACCAGATTCCTCTGACGACACCGCGCTGGAGACTCTTGTGAATGGTGGCGGCATGGAAACGGCACGGCACGCCGGCTGCTCGCAAGAGAGCCATGAGCAGTGTCGACTTAGTGTTGCACTGCCCGAAGCCGTCTGCGAGCACCGTACTGGCAGGGACATTGTCGTCGGCGTTGTATCCGAACTCGATCTCGTCCCGGACGTAGACGTAGATCGCCCCGATCCGCTCATGCGTGGCAAGTCGAGACCAGCCACGCGACGTCACGAGGTCTGCGATCGCCCGATCATCGAAGTTGAGCATCGGTGTTGCCGAGAGATACTCGGTCATCGTGGGTTGCTCGGATCGTCCACCGGCCTGGTTGTATGTGTTGGTCATACCGCACAGTTAACCCCCGAACGCACCCGGGCGCTTGAACGATGGAGCCATCATCGACCAGAGCCTTCGAGATCGATGATCTCCAGTACCGGGAGCACACTGGACGGTGGAAGCCCGAAGGTGGATCGGAAAACTCGACTGAAGTGGGCTGAATCGGAAAAGCCGGCATTGTGGGCCGCCATCGTGAGATCACCACCCCGCTGGACAACCCGTGCCGCACGCCGCAGGCGGCTCCACAGCACGTAGCGCTGGAATGGCATCCCCACTTCGGAGGAGAAGGATCTGCTCAGCTGGCGAGTCGAAAGTCCGACGAACCGGGATGCGTCAGAGAGTCGCGGCACACCTTCTTCGAGCCCATCGATATAGCGCATCGCTCCCACCACTTCGGACCGCATGTCGGAGCGGATCGAAGTCGTCGTGCCGGGCGTGAATTGGCCTATTGCCCTCGTACTCCATTCGATGAGCGACGCCGCATCATCGCGAGGCGGCGGCGAGCCCGGATCAACGAGCGTCGAGACATCACATCCCTGGTGATCCTGAGCGAAGCGATCGAGCATCACTCCGCGCGCTCCTGTCGGCTCGACCAGCGCAATCACCATCTCGCCGGAAGATGCGAGGATCGCGTGAGGCACACCCTTCGGCACTATCGCAGCACGCATAGCCCACAGATCCTGTCCCACGGCAAGACGCAGGTCTCCACCGAAGCTCCAGATCGCCTGAATCGCGTCGTGGCGATGAAGATCCGCGGTGAGCCCAGGACCATGGTAAGCAACAATCCCGGCGCCGAGCGCCAGGGTCCCCTCCCACCCGGAGGGAACGGAAACCGATCGAATGCCGTCTCCACTCATCGTGCGCATCATCGCAGATGATTAGCTCTATCGGACCTGCAGCGACGTTGTTGCGCCGACAACGTGGACCCGGCAGGACTCGAGAACCAGATGCCAGATGCCGGAAGACCGTAGATCGTGGAGCGGAAGTCGGAAGCCCCCTCCGACCTCGCTGCGCTCGGCCACCTCCCCCGACTTCGTCGGGGTAGGGAAGCAGCTTTCCTCCTCTCCCTCAGCTTGCTGGGGGAGATGTCGAGGAACGAGACAGAGGGGGCCCTTAAGAAACTATCAGCTGTCCTCCGCGTCTTTGACCAGGGTGTCGAGGGCGAGCGCGATCTGGTATCTGGGTTCTGGAAGCGAGCCTGCGAGCGATCTGTTTCGTGGGCCCGGCAGGACTTGAGAACCAGATGCCAGATGCCAGA
>JBDLIR010000072.1:0-7997 GCA_039714815.1 Actinomycetota bacterium
ATCGAAGTGTCCTTCCTCCCACGCAACGCAGCTGATGAGGACCCGAGCCTGATACGGACGAAGGTGAACTTGTTACCGAAGTTCATCGAGGAGGTGCGTGTCATCGACATCGTCGGCCTCGACAGACAAGCCGATGGTGGCACCCACGTCGGAGAGACAGGAGAGGTCGGTTCGATCGCGATCCCGAAGGCCGAGAACAAGGGCCGCGGCTTCCGAAGGATCAGAGTACGGCTGGAGAGCTAGGCGTTCTCCATGTTCTTGCTGTTGGCTGTTGGCTGATGGCTGATGGCTGTGAACTTTCTCCCGCTTCCACCATCACCTCGTCCAGGGTCTTGCGCCGCAGATCGGGGACACGGCAGTTCTCTGCCGCATATCCGACGGGAAAGAGGATGAAGGGGCGCTCGCTGTCTGGACGACCTAGTACCTCACGGAGAAACGCCATCGGGCTCGGGGTGTGGGTGAGGGTCGACAGCCCCATCCGGTGGAGCGCATCGATGAAGAGGCCACATGCGATCCCCACGGACTCCTTGACGTAGTAGTGGTGTTGGCGTGACCCATCGGGTCGTGTGCCGTATCGCTGTTCGAACACGACCACGATCCACGGTACGGTCTCGAGGAACGGCTTGTGCCAGTCTGTGCCCAGCGGCTCGAGGTCCTCTCTCCAGTGCGGTGGGAGGCGGCCTCCCTCGTAGTTGACCCTCTCCTCTTCCTCTGCCGCGATGCGTATCTGGCGCTTCACCGCCGGATCGCCGACGAGCACGAAGGTCCACGGCTGTTTGTGTGCACCGCTTGGTGCAGTGGACGCGCACATGATCGCAGTCTCGATCATCGACCGTGGAACATCGCGATCGGAGAAGTCCCGAACGGACCTTCGCGTCTGCATCTCCGCGAGGACGTCGGCGGCGACGCGCTCGCGCGCGCTCGCTGGAATGGCCAGAGGCTGGTACGGCACGGTTGGATGCGTCATGGCAACACTCTACGGCGCATCACCGGCGGCTGGTTTCGTCAGGCGACGTTCCGCACCTCGAGTTGATGCCTCGCAGACGTTCTCGCCCGGATCTCCATGAAGGGGCAACACCATCGGGATCATCGCTCCGCGACAAAATGTCAGATAGATGACAAATGTCGGGAACGCGACGGATTCCGAACGCGTTGGTACGGGTATGGAGCGACTTGAAGACCAACACGCGGCGTGGCTCGCCAGAGCTTTCGGCAGGACAGACTATCTCCCGCTTACTCGTGAGGACGCGATCGCGCTCTCCCAGGCGGGCGCCGTCATCGACAAGTACAAGGGGACCCATCTGTTCAAGGAGGGAGCCGAATCCGAGGCGGCATACGTTATCCAGGAGGGCGAGGTCGAGCTCTACCGCACGACCGGGGCCGGGAGATCGGTCGTGGGCCGCGTCGGCCCTGGGGCCGTCGTTGGAGACATCGCGATGTTCCAGGACGAGCCGTACCTCTCCTCAGCGCGGGCAGTCACAACCGTCCGTGCACTGCGGCTTGAGCGGGACTCCTTGTTGCCCCTCCTGCTTGCCCGTCCGGTGATCGCCATGCGATGGCTTGTCACTGGACTCGGGCAACTCGAGACGACCCAGCGAAGCCTCATCAGGCTCATGAACAGGACCGTCCTGGAACAGGTAGCTGATCTTCTCTTGGAGGAACAGGACCGCTTCGGGGAGGTCAGGCTGTCTCAAGCAACGATCGCGGAGCTTCTCGGTGCCAGCCGGCAGTCCGTGAACGAAGCCCTTGGCCGCCTGAAGGACACTGGGTCGATCGACACGGGATATCGAAGGATCTCCGTACTCGACAGCCGGGGCCTGTTGGCTGCGTCGTCGGCGTGATGCTATCGGTCCGAGATCCAGGCAACGGCCAACCCGGCTGCGGAAGCAGCCGCTAGGAACACGATGCTCTCCGCGATGACGCTCGTGAACGGTTCGAGTGCGGGGCCGTCGAGGTTCCCGCTGAGCACCAGGATCACGAGGACGCCGGCACCGATCACCGTACCACCAAGGACGCCGGCATAGGCACTCTCCTGGCCCCGGAGCAAGAACGCGGGGAGCAACGGGACGATCAGCGGTCCGAGGTGGAGCGTGGTTTCAGATCTGAGCGCTGCTGCGCCGATCCATACGGCTGCGATCACGGCGGTCCAACCCAGGACAGAGCGCAGCGAATCAGTGGGGGTAGTGACTGTTGCCATGTGATCGAAACGCCCCGATTGGCATGTGCGGAACGCATCTGTCATAGATGGGACAGTTGGAGGCAGCACGAGACCCTGGATGCTTTCCTGGTAGGCATGCAACGAGGGAACAGATGACCTGGAAGATGCTCCTCACCGGGATCGCTGTCGCACTCACAGCGGCGGCATGTGGGTCCGCTACAGGGACGACCGTCGAGAACCGGCCGGGATCGCCCGAAGAGGCGACTGCGACCTTCGATGGATCTGGAGAGGGCCCTGCGGTGGTGTCGCTTCCTCAGGGCCCGAGCGCACTGAGGGACGTGTTCGATGACGCGTTCGTCGAACCACTCATCGACCCGCGAGACCTCCTCATTGGTGGACCCCCGCCGGACGGGATCCCATCGATCGATGCCCCGATCTTCCTCGACGTCGCAGAGCATCTTGAGATCCTCCCACCGACCGAACCGGTGATCGCCCTCGAGATCAACGGCGACGCAAGGGCCTATCCCGTACGGGCATTGGTGTGGCACGAGATCGTCAACGACACGGTGGGCGGCGTCCCTGTTGTCATCACCTATTGTCCGCTGTGCAACTCCGCCGCTGCCTTCGATCGCAGGGTCGCCGGTGCGCCGACGACGTTCGGAACATCGGGGATGCTCTACCACTCCGCCCTCGTGATGTACGACAGGGCGACGGAGAGCCTCTGGACCCACTTCGACGGGACGTCCGTGATCGGTCTGCTGACCGGAGTCGTGCTCGAAGAGTATCCGTCTCCGCTTCTGGCATGGAGCGACTTTCGCGCGGCGTATCCGACGGGAGCTGTGCTCGACTGGACACGGACCGGTGTTTCCAGGGACTACGGCCGCAACCCGTACGCCGGCTACGACGATCCCGATTCGAGTCCCGATCTCTTCCGCGGGAACATCGACGGTAGGGCAGCCGCGATGCGTCGCGTGGTCGGGATCGCCGTGGGCGATGAAGCGATCGCCTACCCGCTCGATCTGCTCATGGGCCGATCAGGGAGTGTCACTCCGGTGACCGTTGGCGGGCAAGACCTCAGCATCTTCTGGACGCCGGGCCAGGCGAGTGCCCTCGATGATGTCACGCTCGCCGGCGGTAGAGACGTTGGCTCGGTCGGCGTCTTCAAGCCTGTCGTCGAGCAGATGATGCTGACCTTCGAATATGACGGTGAATCCTTCGTGGACGCCGAAACCGCCTCGAGTTGGTCGATCGCAGGCGACGCCGTTGCTGGGCCGCTCAAAGGAGCACGCCTTGAGCGGGTTCCCCACTTCGACACGTTCTGGTTCGCATGGGCTGCATACGAGCCAACTACGGCTCTGGTCGAAGAGTGATGTACGGATCGTCGTATCCTCTCAGGCGAGGGTTCGCTGACGAGGGAGTGGGTACAGATGAATTTCGAAGCATGGGTGCCTCTCACCCTGGTGTTCGCGGTTGTGGCTGGCTTCGCGCTCTGGCACCTGGTGACCCACGATGTTCCGTATATGCCGAAATGGGCCTGGGCCCTTCTCGTCATCTTCACGTTTCCGATCGGATCCTTCATCTACATCGCTGTCGTGATCTTCGGTGCGGGCACACACAGAGAGGATGCGGAAGGCCGCTCGATCAATCGCTGAAGCTCTCTGCAGGATCCCGCAATTTGACCGGCCCCTCGACGCGCCGCCGGGGTACGCTGTGGCACTGCACACAGGATGGGACAAACGCACATGGCGGTAGATATCCAGTCTGTCTCGTTCATGTATCCCG
Source organism: Actinomycetota bacterium (assembly GCA_039714815.1). Taxonomy (GTDB): domain Bacteria; phylum Actinomycetota; class Acidimicrobiia; order Spongiisociales; family UBA5794; genus JAMBLL01. The sequence continues at coordinate 3,941 of JBDLIR010000072.1, forward strand.
ATGGGACAGCGCCGATCGAAGATGTGACCTTCAAGGTGCCGACCGGTTCGGTCACCGCTTTGGTCGGGCCCAACGGCGTCGGCAAGACGACGATGCTCGAGATCCTGGCAGGTTCCCTCACCGCTGATGAGGGCATCGTCCGGGCCGACAGCGAGATCTCCTATATGCGGCAGAACCCGGGCTTTGACGACCGCGAGGATGCCACCGTCCTCGATGCCCTGGCGTTGTCACTGCCGCAGTCGCTCCAGGACGTCCACCGCGAGCTTCAGTCGCTCTACGCAGATGCGGGGGAGGGGAGTGGCATGGAACTCGCCCACCAGATCGAGTTATGGCGGGCTCTTGGCGGGTACGAGGCCGAGGCACGATGGGATCAAGCTACCCGAGCCGTCCTCGGTCAGGGGCTCGACGAAGCGTCGAGTCGCAAGCTTGCAGAGCTTTCAGGGGGTGAACGCAAGGCCATCATCCTGCGTTCGTACCTCACCTCCAGCGTTCAAACACTGATTCTCGACGAACCGGACAACTTTCTCGACCTCTATTCCAAGGCGTGGCTCGTCAACGAGTTGAACGGGACGTCCAAGACGATCCTGCTCGTATCGCACGACAGGAGAGTGCTCAGTGACGCCGTTGATCGCATCGTGTCGCTCGAGCACAACGGCGTATGGACGCACGGTGCGAGCTATGCGACCTTTCCGAGGGCACGAGCGGACCGTACAGCGAGACTCGCAAAGGATCTCGATGCATGGAAAGCAGAGGAACGTCGCCTGTACAGGTACTACAAGCTCCTCAAGCAGCGTGCGTCGCTCAGTGAGGCGATGGCCGCCAGGGCAGATGCGGCCCAGTCGCGTTGGGAGCGGTTCAAGGACGCAGGGCCACCACCGCTGCCTCCTCCACAGCGTGAGATCACGACGAGGTTCGAGGGGTCGCGAACCGGCAAGGAGGCGGTGCGCCTCACCGCTTTCGAGGTCGACGGACTCGTAGGGGAGTTCAGCGTCACGATCTACAACCAGGACAGGGTTGCGCTGCTCGGCGAGAACGGCGTCGGAAAGTCGACGTTCCTCAAAGCACTCCTGGCGGATCGATCTCCGGACGATCCGACACTCCGTTTCGGCCCGACCTCCAGAATTGGTTATTTCTCCCAGGACAACACCATCGCATCGGAAGCAACATCTCTGCTGGACGTGGTTCTGCCGTCGTTCCGCAATGAGAACGAAGCACGCAGCGCGTTAGGTAGGTACCGTCTCGGCGAGCACGTTCGCCACAGGCTGGATGAACTGTCAGGTGGTCAGAAGGCGCGGGTCCAACTCTTGCTGCTCGAACGGACGCGCCCGAACGTCCTGCTTCTCGACGAACCGACGGACAACCTCGACCTTGAGTCCATTCTGGTGATCGAGGAAGCGCTCGTCGATCTCGATGCCACGTTGCTGTCGATAACGCACGACGCGATGTTCACGCGCGTGTTCAACCGATTCCTGTTGTTCGACGGTGACGGAGTGGTCGCGGAGGCCCAGTCACGAGAACGCGCGCTCGACCTGGCAAGCCAGAGAGGGCTGTCGTTGCTCGACGAACCCGGTGTGAAGCTCCTCAGCATCTGATCACCACAAAACGCCCATAATCCACGTTATGTAACATTAGGGCTCTGGCGCTGATTCGGCTGATATATCGTTCAAATCAACGCCAAAGTCCGGGGACTCCCCCTCAGGCGAGCGGTGCGGCTGCGAAGGGTGACGAGAATCTCTCGCACCAGATGAAGACGGCTCGATGGATCGCCGGGTCGAACTCAGGCGGGAGTTCGTAGTTCTGGCCACCGACGTTGCCCTTGAGCTTTCCGAGGTCGATGTACTCGCTCGGTGTGCCTCCCTCGTATCCGTCGTCGGCGAGCACCCACACGTAGAGATCGGGGCCGTTCTGGATGTCCGTATCGTCCTCGAATCGGAGGACGTAGCGCCCATCCTGCTCGTAGACGGTGGCTGTTCCTTCGGCGGAGTGGTCGATCCCGAAGAACTCCCCCGTCGTGACAGCGGTTGGCACCGATGGCGGGGGCTGAGTCGTTGTGGTTGTGCTCGTGGTCGTGGGAGCGTTCGCTGTCGTAGAGGTCACGGAGACGGAATCGGTCAGTGTCGTCGTCGGAGTTGCGGGGGTGGCTTCGGTATTCGGCGTCGTCGCGACCGACTCCGTGGCGAATGCATCCGAGAGCGACTCATCGACGACATCGTCTACGAATAGTTTGTCGGGCCGAAATGCTAGAAAGGCGACGATGACCATGATCGCCCCGACGCCTAGGATCAGCCACTTGTATCGCTTCAGATGATGCACCGTATTCCACTCCCTCTTGTTCCCCAGAGCAACGCCGAGGCTACCTGAGCGCATTTCATCGGACGGATGTGTTCTCTCTTTGTTCAGAATCGAGGGCGGCCACCACTTGAACGTCCTGTTAGGGTCTGGCGGGTTGTCTGGCGAAAGAACAGGGTCTCAGGCGATGCAGTACGTTGCATTCTTGCGGGCGATCAACACGGGGAACCGGCGGATCAAGATGGCGGATCTGCGCACCGTATACGAAGGCCTGGGATATGACGACGTCGCCACACATATCGCGACGGGAAACGTGATCTTCGAATCCTCCACCACTCCCCCACTATCGGAACTCGAATCGATGTTCGAGCAACGATTCGGTTTCCACTCTGAGGTGTTCCTGAGGGACGCCCCCAGCGTCAAGGCGATACTCGACAGCGTTCCCTGGCGCGCCGAGGACGATGTGGTCGAGGTTTCCTTCCTCGAGCGCACGCCGGATCCCTCCGCAGCCAGGGCGCTCGAAGCGACCGCCGTGGAACCAGAGCAACTACTCGTACGTGATCGCGAGGTTCTCTTCCTTCGGGGCCTTGGACGGGGTGTTCCGACGATCCACAACGAAGCGACATCGGTGCAGGTGCTCGGCATGAAAATGACCCGCCGTGGCATGGCAACGGTCCGCCAGATCCACGCAAAGTACCTGCTCCCCCGGCAATGAAGGTCTTTGGCTACGCCAAGGCCCTGAGATGTCACCTAATTGTCAGGTAGGTGACCATACATTGTCGGCTACCTGACAGAGACCCTTCACCGGCATCCCTGGAGGTGTTCCCGCTCATGAAGGTCGATATCCAATAGAGAGAGGAGACCTCATGGCAATTGCATTCGACAAGCTGATTACGCCAGGGAGCAGCGATTACCGGGCGGAGACTCCACATTCCAGGGTCGCGGTCGGGCTCGGCGTCGTCGGGCTGATGATCGGAATGGCTGTGGTCATCATCGCACTGGTGGCGGCGAACGAACTCGAAGGCGGGAACGCGGGCCAGTTGCTTGCCATAGCCTTCGGGCTCCAGACGACCGCGCTCGCAACGATCAAGGTGGCGATCGCCGCCGCTCTCGTTGGAATCCTCGTACGGCTGTGGCTCCGGATCGAGAGCGTGAAGGTGTCGCTCAAGGCACTCCAGCCAGCCGGGCACGGCGCAGGCCCGACGCTGGGAGATGTCGACACCGAGTTCGGTGCAGCGACCGTCACCAAGGGAGTGCCTGAGCGGCTGCCCATCCACAAGATGGCACGCACGATGTGGTTCCCCATGATCGTGATGGGACCGATGTTCGTTCTCGCAGGACTCGTTACGTCGATCGTCTGGGCGAACAACGTTGGCACCAGTACCGGTGTCGGCGCATCCGGATGGACACAGGGACTGCAGTTCCTCGGTGAGGGACTCGTGCTCTCAGGCATCTCGTTCCTTCTCGGATCGATCCTGTCATCGTTGCGCGAAGGCGGGGCAGCAGTCCAGCAGGCGCTGGGACTGAACGTGATCACGCTGAAGATGCCTGCAACAGCCAGGGCGTTCGTCGCATTGATGATGGCCGGCCTCATGGTGTCGATCGTGCAGTTCGGTCTGTACGTGTACACCGTGACCGGGCTCAACGCGGAGTCGTTCGCTGAGATCGCTCCGTGGTGGGCGTGGATGGGACCGTTCCGTGAACTCGGCCTCGCGCTGCTGCTTGCAGGCATCGTCCTCGCTCTGGCCACGATCGCCAACGTGCTGGG
>JBDLIR010000073.1:0-7798 GCA_039714815.1 Actinomycetota bacterium
AGAACGTGATCCAGGTTCCGTCCAAGTACTGAGTACCAAGGACCAAGTACTTCCTGCTGACGGCTGACGGCTGACTACCGCGTTCGTTCGTCGAGCAGCATGGCAACGTCTTGCACGACGACCTGTTCGTCCACACCGATCTCCTTCACGCCGTCATCGAGCATGACGTAGCAGAAAGGACATCCCGTGGCGATCACCTCGGCGCCGGTACCGACGGCCTCTTCGGTGCGGTCGATGTTGACCTTCTTGCCCGTGTGCTCCTCGAACCAGAACTTCCCTCCACCGGCGCCACAGCAGAACGAGTTCGTCCCATTGCGGGCCATCTCGACCTTGATGCCTGTCGATTCGACGATCGTGCGGGGCGCAAGGAAGGTGTCGTTGTGGCGTCCCAGATAGCACGGGTCGTGGAACACGATCGACTCTCCGGTCGATGTGGGCGTGAGACGCCCGTCCTCGACGAGGGCGCTCAGCAATTCGGAGTGGTGCATGACCTCGTACTCGCCACCGAACTGTGGATACTCGTTCCCCAACGTGTTGAAACAGTGCGGGCACTGAGTGATGATCTTGTCGACTCCGAGGTCGTTCAGCGTCTCGATGTTCTGGAGCGCAAGCCCCTGGAACACGTACTCGTTCCCTGTCCTGCGTGCGGGGTCCCCGGTGCACAGTTCCTTGGAGCCAAGGATCCCGAAGTCGATGCCAGCCTTGTGCAATAGCCTCGCCGTCGCGATCGTGACGTTGCGGTTCCGATCGTCGAATGACCCGGCGCACCCCACCCACATCAGGTACTCGGCGGTGACACCAGGCTCATCGAGTCTCTTCACATCGAAGTCGAGTGCGTCGGTCCAGTCACCCCTGGTGTTCTGATCGACACCGTACGGGTTGGACGAGTTCTCCATCGAGACGTACGACTTGCCGAGTTCGGAGGGGAAGTCGGCTTCCATGAGAGACAGGTACCGGCGCATGTCGAGGATCTTGTCAACGATCTCGATATCCGCAGGGCAGATCTCATCACATGCACGACAGGTGGTGCATGCCCACAGTTCCTCAGGTGTGATCAAGGCAAACACGTTATCGGACGTCACCGTGATGACCGGATCGACACCCACTGGTGGGGACTGGGATGGAACGGCGCTCATCGACGCAACCGTGCCGAGCTTCAGGACGATCTCGCGAGGATCGAGCGGCTTCCCTGTCGTGTTCGCCGGGCACACCGACGTGCAGCGCCCACAGATGGTGCACGCATCGGTGTCGAGTAGCTGCTTCCAGGTGAACTCGGCAACGGTCGCCGCACCGATGGATTCGATGTCAGTCGCCTCCATGAGGTTCGGCATCTCACGCATCGCCCCCTTCGGGCGCTCCCTCGGCGACAGCGCCAGGTTGGCCGGGGTCGTGACCATGTGGCGGAGCTTCGTTGCTGGCAGGATCACGAGAAACGCGACGAACGTCACGACATGTGAGATCCAGAGCAACTGGTGAATGCCGCTCGCAGACGCTTCAGGAACGACCTGTGACAGCGGGTATGCGATGAAGGACCACTGTTCGAACGAGGGCTGGCCCGCCAACGCGATCCTGGCTGCCTCGGTGGCGAGTCCCGTGATACCGATCGCTGCGAGAACGATGAGTATCCAGGCGTCTTCGGGCCGGGTCTTGGACCGGATCCGCGGTGGTTTGACGATATATCTCCGCACGGCGGCCCATGCGATGCCCAGGAGAAACACGACGGCTGCAGCGTCGAGGACAGCCGAATAGACCTTGTAGAAATCGCCCTGCAGGAACTTGAACTCGAGCGGCAGGAGGTGGTCGATCTCGAGGATCACCGTTCCGATGAACAGAAGGACGAACCCGTAATAGATCATCGCGTGCATCAGGCCAGCCGCAGGGTCCTCCATGACGGTGCGCATAGACACACCCTCACGGAAGCGGTGCAGGCGGCGCTTGTAATCACCGGAGCGCCGCTCCCACGTGCCGCGTTCCCAGTTCCTGGCTCTCTGGGCGAACATCCCGATCGACACGCCGAGGAACGCCGCCACGGTCACGTAGAACATCGCAACGACGAGATCGGGGATGTTGCCGAAGACGACCCGACCGACCTCGAACTCAGGTTCCTCGGGGAGCGTTCCAAGCCACCACAGAGCCAGCGTACCCACGACTGCAAGACCAGCCAGGACCCCGAGAACCTTCGAGGCTGAACCGCGTGACGGAGCCTCGTGCTCCACGTCAGCTTCGGTCATGGTCACACGGAACTCCTTCGCTCGAGACTCCGTGATTGTAAGCCGGAGTTGTCACCGTGTACGTGTACCTACTTGCCGATGAGCGCCCGTGCGAAGAATGCGAGATTCGCCGGCCGTTCAGCCATCCTGCGTGTGAGATACGGGTACCAAGCCTCGCCGTATGGCACGTAGATGCGAACGTCGTGGCCGCCATCCGCGAGGGCTCGCTGCCTGTCCCTGCGCACGCCGTAGAGCATCTGGAACTCCCACGGTTCGGTCCGAGACTCGGCTGCCTCGAGGACCGGAGCCAACCTCGCATCGTCATGGCTCGCAATGGCGGGTTTCGTGTCCGGTGACGTCATGAGCAGTGCCGAGAGCCTGTCGAACGATCGGTCGACCTCCGAGTCGCCCTGATAGGCAACCTCTTCTGGCTCTGCGTACGCGCCTTTGCACAGTCGTATATGACCGCCGAGCGGGATGAGCCGGTCGAGGTCGGAGGCGCTTCGCAGGAGATACGCCTGGATGGCTATCCCGAGGTTCCCGTGTTCGACCTGGGCCTTCTCGTAGATGTCGATCGTCGTTTCGGTGTATATGGATTCCTCCATGTCGATCGTCACGGAGGTTCCGATGTGCCCGGCGGCGGCAGCGATCTCGTCGATGTGGTCCGCAGCCATGTGATCGTCGAGTCCCAACCCGAGCTGCGTCAGCTTCACCGAGATGTTGGCGTCGAGACCGGCCTCATGGATGGCGCGGGCACAGGCGAGATAGGCGTCCTTCGCATCGACGGCATCCGCGACACTGGTGACGTGCTCTCCGAGATGATCCATCGACACCTTGAGTCCCTCCTCGTTGAGGGAGCGGGCAACCTCGACCGCGGACTCAAGCGTTTCGCCAGCGACGAACCGCTCGGCCACGTGACGGCCCGGGACCGTATCCATGATCAGCTTGCGGGTCAGCGAGCGTTCGGTGACGGCGAGAACCGTGGCCCTGATCACTCGGAAGCCTGCTGACCGAGGAACCGCGACTGGCGAGCGGCCGACTCAATGGCATCCTGCATCAGAGCACGGAAACCGCCCTCTTCGAGAACATGCATCGCCGCAGCGGTAGTTCCGCCAGGCGAAGTGACCTCGCCACGGAGCCTGAAAGCCGACTTCTCCGATGCTGCCAGAAGCGCACCCGAACCCCACAGGGTCTGGTGAACGAGCTTCTCCGCGGCGTGATGGGGCAGGCCCTCACGAATCGCGGCCTCGATCATCGACTCGGCGAGAAGGAAGACGTACGCCGGTCCCGTGCCAGAAACCGCGGTGACCGCATCGAGAAGATCTTCGGACAACTGCAGGGTCTCACCCACCGCACTGAGCAGTGTGGATGCCCGTTCGATGTCGATCTCACCTGCTGTGGGTCCGGCTGTGAATGCCGTCATCCCGAGATCTACGGCCGAGGGCGTGTTCGGCATCGCCCTGATCACGGGGATCTCCGGGAGAGCTTCTTCGAGCATCGCGAGCGGTACGCCAGCGGCGATCGACACCACCGTCTGGTCCCTGGCGACCACGGGAGCGATCACCTCCAGCACGGACTTGACGTCCTTGGGCTTGACGGCGATCATCGCAATGTCCTTGCCAGGCATCGCTTCCACAAGCGATAGCACCGTTGGGATTCCAGTCTTGTACTCGAGTTCTCTAGCGCGTTCCGGGCGACGGGTTGCGAGAACGATCTCGGAAGGTTCCCAACCGGCCCGTAGCAATCCGAGGGCGAAGATCTCACCCATCGAACCCGCACCGAGAATCGCAATTGTTGGTCTGTCCATGCGGTGAGTTTATCGCACAAGCTGAACGCGCACCTATCGTTGCACCGTGGCAACAGAGCACGATGAGATGTGGGACGAGTTCTCGCCCCTGCAAGAACAGTCCAGGCGGCGTCGGGCCGGTATCCCCGAATACATGTCAGCGGTACTCGGTGTGCTCATCGTCATCGGCATCATCGTGTTCTGGCCGAGTGGGTCAGCGAAGGACACTGCCGCGTCCCAGATCTCGGTACTTTCGATTCCAGGCGAGTTCCACGAAGCAGTTGTCGTCGAGACCGATGTCGGTGCTTGTCCGGGGTTGCCCGATGTCGAGTGCGCCTCGGTCAGTTTCGAACTGAACGCGGGCCCGGAGAAGGGCAGGATCTACCGGCAACAGTTCACGATCGGTGGTGTCGAACCCGACCTCGCCGAGGGTGCCGTGGTTGTCCTGTCACGCCTTGCACCAAACGGTGCGATCGAGTCTCTTGAGACCGAGGCGTGCGAGTTCGATGCAAATGAGGAGTGCACGACCGCCACGGTGCGCATGACCGAAGGGCCGAACAAGGGGGAGATCGCGGTCGTGGCCCTCTTCCCCGGACAGGATCTCGGCCTGTTCAGGGGAAGGGAGGTCATGGCGACGTTCGACCTTGATGGCTCCGTTATCGCGATCGCTCCACCGACCATGGAGACGATGTATCGCTATTCCGACCGACAACGCAGGTCGTTCCTGATCGGACTCATGGCTGTCTTCGTAGCGGCAGTCGTTGCACTGGGCAGATGGAGGGGCCTAGCAGCGCTCACGGGCCTCGGGCTCTCGGTTCTCATCATCGTTCTCTGGCTGATCCCATCCCTTCTCGAAGGCAACCCGGCGCTGCCAGTGGCGATGATCGGTGCTGCCGCGGTCGCGTACCTCGCCCTGTACGTGTCTCACGGTGTCAACAGAACGTCCACGGTCGCGCTACTCGGAACGCTGTCCGCCCTCGCCCTGATCGCGGTGTTGTCCTGGATGACCACGTCGATCGCAGCCTTCTCGGGTGTCGCTTCTGAGGAAGCGACGCTCCTGCTGACGCTCGACGGATTCGATGTCGGAGGCCTCCTCATCGCAGGGATCGTCATCGGTGCCGCTGGGGCGCTCGACGACCTGACGGTGACCCAGGCTTCAGCCATCGCAGAGATCCGCTCCGCTGACCCAGCCATCGACAAGCGACACCTCTTCAGGCGCGGGATGTCCATCGGTAGGGCCCACGTTGGCTCGATCGTCAACACGCTCGTTCTCGCCTACCTTGGAGCGGCACTGCCCATCACGATCCTGTTCGTACTCGCACAACAGTCCTTTGGCGACGTCGCCAACGGCGAGGTCATGGCCGTCGAGATCGTGAGGTCACTCGTCGGCACGCTTGGCATCATCGCAGCGGTCCCTCTCACCACTTGGATGGCGACAACCTGGCCCGCGGCGCACCGGCATCACAATTGATGAGGCCACCATGTAGCAGCGATCAGGAGAAGTTGTGTCCATCCGTCACACGTCGTCCAGCGCACCGGCGAGAGCGGTGGCGAAACGGGCGGCCATCCTGTGGTCGTACCCGACGAGTCGCACGGCGCGCAGAGACGTCTGATCCGCGGACACATACTCAGCAGCGCTCTCTGCGATGATCGCCGTTGCATCGTCCGGGGGATATCCGTAGACGCCGGCTGAGATCGCCGGAACGGCAATCGTGGATACCTCGATCTCATCTGCCAGGTCAAGGGCTGCGAGAACCGCAGCTGCCAGCAACGCCTCGTTGTCCTGCCCTTCGGTGAAGATCGGCCCTGCGACATGGATGACGTAGCTCGATGGCATGTGTCCGGCCGATGTGAGCGCAGCCACACCAGGCTCGAGCGGGCCGTACGTGTCGATCCACTCTGCGGATTCCTCGTCGATGGTAGGACCACCTGCCCTGGTGATCGCAAGGGCGATGCCACCGCCGTGGTTGAGTCCGTTGTTCGCAGCGTTCACGATCGCATCGACGGCCATCGAGGTGAGGTCCCCGGCCATCGCGACGATCGTTGTTTCACCCACGCGAATCGCCGATGCTGCATCTGCAGGGATGTCGATGGTTTCCCAATCACGCCCATCGGAGCGATCCTCGCGAATCGCCGTGGTCCACCACCGGATCGACGCTCCTCCCGCGAGGTCGATACCGCGATCATGGGCGACATCGATCACACGTCGTGCCACGGCCGGCGATGGGTCGACGATCTCCACGGAGTCGGGAAGCCTCCTGGCGATCTCTTCAGCGACGAGGGGGTAGTGCGTGCAGCCAAGCACGACGATGTCAGCCGACGCTTCAACGATCGGGGCAAGGTACTCATCGAGCAGAGGGCCGGCGTCGGCGCCCCTGTCGATGACTGCCGCAAGCCCCGGGCAGGCCTGCTCGATGATCTCGACCCCTTCCCCATGCTCGCCGACGAGAGATCGGAAGAGCTCACCCTGGAACGTCGCTTGCGTCGCCATGACCGCCACGACACCCGAGTTGGTCAGTTGGGTCGCTGGCTTGACAGCCGGTTCCATTCCAACGAACGCGACGCCCGGGAGTTGCTCTCTGAGATGGTGGAGCGCCGCTGCCGACGCAGAGTTGCATGCGATCACGACCACGTCGATGCCTGCCGTGTCGAGGTACCTGGCGAGCGTCTCGGTGCGGTCGCGCACCTCGGTGAGCGTTCGTTCACCGTACGGGCCGTATGCGTGGTCTGCGACGTACACGATGTCCGCCCAGGGAGCACGTCCGCGGATGGCCTCGAGGATCGAGGTACCTCCGATGCCCGAATCGAACACTGCGATGCGTGCTGTCATGAGCCGACCATCTCCATGGCCGCTCCGATGTCGTGAAGGGACTCCATCGGTCTCCATCCTCTGCGTGTGCACCGCCATGGTATGCACCCGCACGGTTCCTAGGACTTTGGCGTTGATTTGGCTGATATATCAGCCAAATCAACGCCAAAGTCCTAGGTGGTCATGCCGAAGAGTCGTCTCAGTAGCCGGGCACCGGCCCACCCGAGCGCTACGCCAACCCCGAGGTTCACGACGGCAAGACCGGTGCCAAGGAGGAGCACTCCCGGGGTGATGACGACATCGGTGACACTCGCCACGAGTGCCCACCAACCAAGGACCGTCACGATGCTCCCGATGGCAAGCACGCGCGTGTTGTGTGTCAATCCGAAGATGATCCCGAGGGGCACGGCCACGACGAGGATCGTCGGGATCATCCGCCGTAGGTGTTGTGGTGGACGAGTTCGTGGAGGAGTTTGCGGCCACCCATCTTCGTTGGCCCCGCACCCGGTGCCTTGTAGCCGATTGCTATGGCATATCGGCACCGCGACTCCTCGGGGAGCCCGAGCACCTCGGCTGCCACCTCCTCACGGTGAAGCGTGATCGGGCAGGATCCGAGCCCTAGGGCGTCGGCCGCCAGCATGATGTTCTGAGCCAACCTTCCCGTATCGAACTCGTACCCGTCGGGTTCCTGAACGAGGCAGATCGCTGCGGGTGCGTTGCGGATCGGTGTCGTGAAGTCCCCGGCGTCGCACAGCCGATCCTTCTGGTCGGGATCGTCGACAACGATGAAGGACCAGTTCTGCCGGTTCTTGGACGATCCCGTCCACTGCGCTGCCTTCAACAGCGCCGCCAGGTCGTCCTCGCTCAGCGGGCGATCGTCGAACTGTCGGATAGCCCGCAAGGCCACGATGGAGTCATATCGATTGTTCATAGGCAAGACAATAGCCGTCAGCCATCAGCCGTCAGGTCAGAAGACCCGTGGCTGTTGGCTGT
>JBDLIR010000074.1:0-7715 GCA_039714815.1 Actinomycetota bacterium
CGTTCAGCAACGACTTCTTCGTGGCCACGAGCCTTGATCGCCTCAGCGTCGGCCTCGGCACGGGCAACGATGTCAGCCTTGACGGCTTCACCGGCGTCACGTGCATCGGCAACGATCTGGGCGGCCTCGTCCTTGGCCCCTGCAACCTGCGCCTGGTAGTCGGTCAGCAGCGCTGACGCCTCTTCCTTGGACTTCTCGGCAGATTCCAGCCTGGACTTGACCTCGTCCTGACGGGCCTGCAGCGTCGCTTTGAGAGACGGGAGGGCGAACTTCCATATGACCAGGAAGATGATGATGAACGCGATCAGTCCAGCGATGAGCTCCTCGGGAGCCGGAAGGAGCAGGTCGATGCCCCCGGATTCCTCAGCCGAGGCCGGTGCCTCGGTCGCCAGGATCACGTTCAATGCCAGATTCATGCTCATCGGTTAAGCGATGAAGAACAGAACGAAGCCGATGAGCGCAAGTGCCTCGGTGAAGGCGATGCCGAGGAACATCGTCGTCCGTGCGAGACCTGCAGCCTCTGGCTGTCGTGCCATTGCCTCGATCGCACTACCTGCGACGATACCGATACCGATACCGGGGCCGATAGCCGCAAGGCCGTAGCCGATGAGGGCGATCGCCCCTTTGATTTCTTCCATGAATGGATCCTTCCGTGCCTAGTGCTCTGGGTAGAGAGATGTCTGAACGTATACAGCTGACAAGAGGGTGAAGATGTACGCCTGAAGCATGATCACGACCATCTCGAAGAGGAAGATGCCGAGACCCATGGTGAACCAGGCGATACCGATGCCTGCACGCAGGCCGATGTCTCCAACGCTCGAGATGAAGATCCATCCCGACACGAGGAGCAAGGTCAGCATGAGGTGCCCCGCGACCATGTTGGCGAAGAGCCGGACAGCCAGCGTGATCGGGCGCAGGATGAGGATCGAGAAGAACTCGATGAGTCCGACGAGCGGGCGTAGGAACACCGGCACCGTCGTCGGCCAGACGATCCCGAGGAAGTAGTGGAACCCCTGGCGCTTGATCCCCGCAAAGAGGAACACGATCCACGTGATCCCGGCGAGCATGACGGGAAGCGCCATGCGGGATGTGACTGGGAAGTTCACGAACGGTGTCACCTCGTACAGGTTTCCGAATAGCACGAAGAGGAACACGCTCAGCAGCCACGGTGCGTACTTTGCGCCGTGTTCGCCGATGATCTCAACGGCGATGCCGTCACGGACGAACAGCACGAGCGCTTCGATCGCCGCCTGGAACTTGCTCGGGACCACGGCCTTCTTGCGGAGGCCGAAGAACAGCAGTGCCGACACGATGACGGCGACACCGAGGATCAGGAACACGGTCCGGGTGATCGGGAAACCGCCGATGTAGAACATCGCTTGCCTGAACTCGAACAGTTCGTTGACGTTTTCCGGCGCGCAGATGATGTCCACTGCTGGATCACACGACGCACTCGCGAGTATCAACTCCACTCCAGGTCCTTTCGCGCTCCTCTGAGCATCGCAATAGATTCAAGAATCAGCAGTATCAGGAACGCCGCGATCGCCGCAACGCCCAACGCTCTCCTATCGACCTCGAACACCGATGCTGCTACCAGCATCGAGATCGTGATGAAGCCGAGCCTCACAAAGAAACCGAACAGCGCTGCGACATGATACGCCTGCATGGATATTGTCGCAGCCCTGGAAAGCAGCCACCCCGACAGCAAGAAATTCAAGGCGATGACGGCGACGCCGATCGTTGCGGAGAACGCACCGAGCGAGCCACGCAACAGCCATGCGGCGGCGATGATCACAGGCCCCACGACGAGCACACGCAAGACGATGTTCTTCGCCATGATCGCCTCGACGTTGACAGCGACGGGGAAGGGTTGTCTGTAGGCCTCTGCCGATGCTGCGTCAAAGTCCATTGCGGATCCGTATCGCCTCGCGGGCCTGTTCTTCGATCTCCTCAGATTCTGCGTACATCTTGCGGAAACCCGCATAGGCAGCGACAACGATGAGGATGACAACGAAGATCGGCGACGTCCCGAACCACGCGTCGATGGCCAACCCGATGAGCAGACCTGCAGCGATGGACGCAAAGAGGTCGCCAGACGCGGACCACCCGCGAATCAGTTCACCCGTGTGGGCGGAGGTTTTCAAGGTCAGGACCCTCTTATGACGTCGTCGGTACGCCGCAAATATAGACGATACGCGACGTCAACGCCACATAAGTGCACCGGCGACGGCTTCCGTTCTGTGGGCTCGCAGACGCGTATACGACCATACGAACCCTGGGTTCAGGGCACCTTCCATTCCGTGGGCTCAGGACGCCACATAGAACGTCACGAACCCTGGGTTCAGGGCACCTTCCATTCTGTGGGCTCAGGACGCCACATAGAACGTCACGAACCCTGGGTTCAGGGCACCTTCCATTCTGTGGGCTCCACAGACGGACCGGTGCGGGTGGGACTCATCCGCCGGTGTAGTTCACAGCCGTATCGCTGAGATCGTCAAGGGTGTGGTCAAACGCGACAGTCGGGATCGAGTCACACCCACCCGTTGGTGTTCCGTCGGCGTCGTAGGTGGTGATCGAGTGAGCCAGGAGTGTCAACCCCGACCCCGCTCCAGGAGAAGCACACTCAACCGAGATAGTTGCGACGAGTTCGCCCGGGAGGTCCACGTCGACGGTGGTCCCACTTGCGCTGCCGTCGATGACAAGACCCTCGTGGGGCAGCTCACTCGTCTCGAAGACGAAGAGGAAGCTGGTCGGTGCGCCAAGGTAGCCTTGCGGTTCGACTGGCGGGACAAACCAGTCCCCATCTCCTGTTGTTTGTCCCTCACCGCTCGCCGTCACGGAGAACTGAATGCTCTGCGACCCGGCGGCAACTGGCAGCGCCCCGACGATGCACGTCTCTGTGCCTGACGCTGGGATGGGCGCTTGGTCGGGACAGACGTTCGATCCCAGAGGATCGCCATCGGCGCCGGAGATGACGAGATCGGTGATCGGTCCTCGGAAGTCCTTGTTTTCGATCGTGAAACGGATCCAAAGGTCCGGTCCGGCGATGGCGGGGGTCTGCCCCACGCCGGCCGGAAGCCACGGTCCGTCCGGGGCGGTACCGACCTCGACCGTGACCTTCACCTGTGGATCGGCGCCTGACGCGAAATCGAACGCCCCCATGGCCACGACATCCGCTACCACGATGGACGTCGACGTCGTGGAGGAAGTCGCCGTTGTACTGGTCGTGGTGGTGGGCGACGTCGTCGAAGTTGGCACGGTCGTGGTGGCAGCATTCGAAGACGTGGTCGTGGTCGGCGACGTCGTTGTCACAGTTGTGACCGACTGCGTCGGTGGCGGCTCGCCTGTGGTCGTAGTGTTGACGGTTGCGCCGCTGCAAGCAGCGGACACCAACACGACGGCCACCATCACAGCTCCGAATCGAAAACGCCTGGTCGTTGTCATCGTTACCCCCCCACCGATACCAGCCAGACCCTACATCAATCTTCCGAGATTGTGGCGTCACATTCCCTGCGCTGAAGAGGTGTCGACACGAGGGCGTCGCTCGAGGCGAACTCGACAAGCGCAGCCTCACGATCGTCGAGGTCGCACTCGTAGATGCCCGCTATGACCATGTGGAAGAAAGCGCGTCTGGATTCCTCATTCGTCACGTCTATGGCCAACCTGTACTCGGTGATTGCAGCATCGTGGTCCTGCCGGATCGTGTGATACAGCCCGAGCGCCTGGTGCGCCTCTCCTATCAGGTCGTTGAGGCGAGACTCAGACTCGTACTCAGCGATCACAGCTTCGAGTTCGAGTCTGGCTTCGTCACCTCTGTCTTCGCCATTGAGCGTGAGACACAGCAGGACCCGCCCGATCTCCACACGAGAGCGCGCGTGGAGAAAGGAGAGGACCGGCTCGGGCAACGACTGAATGGCGGCGAAGGCCGCAGCCGCATCGTTGAGGACAGCAACGTCAGGCTCACTCTCCCCGCCGCAGTTCTGGCCGCGCGCCTGGAGGAATCGCACCTCCGTCAGACCGAAGGTCGCTCTTGCATCGTCCTCACCGACGTTGATGGCCCGTTGGAAGAAGGTTGCAGCATCCCCGAGACGGCCCTGCTCTCCTGCAACATCGCCGAGCAGATGCCAGATCACCTCCTGCCCGTTCGAGGAGCCAGAATTGGTTGGCCATGCGTCCACCGCCTCGAGAAACGCTGCTTCTGCCTCGACGTACCGGTTCACCTGGTAGAACGCAAGACCGCGCGTTAGATCGCCGATTGCTGCAATGGTCGGCCCTATGACCGACTCTAGTTCTAACCGCACGGCGGCCTCACCGCTCGAGGACACAGAGACCTCATCGAGTTCGTACGATCCAGAGAGTTCGCTCGCCCCGGCCAGTGCCTTGGGCGCGAGATAGAACCGCGGCTCCACGGTGGTGGAGCCACCATCGGACGACAGGACCCCGTATAGAACGATATGGGCGTTCAGCCGTTCGGCGATCGCCTCGACGGCCAACGCCTGCTCATCGAAAGCCGTGCCCTCCACGATGCCTGTCTTGTTCGGCCCTGCGACCTCGGTGCGCAGAACCTCGTCACCGTCCAAAGCGGTCGTTACCATCTCGAGCACCGCCTCCGAGGAGGCCCGGCCTAGCGACTGCGCCTCCTCCCCAACGGCCACGAGTCCAGCGACGGCGACATTCAGATCAGATTCCATCGCTCCCGCGAGCACGTCGACGAACACCGAACCTGCGGTCCTCGCACCATCCTTGTCGACAGCCTCGAACCCGAAACTGTCGTCACCGAATAACGAAGTCGGTGCTACATACGTAACGGTGCCATCGCCCTCGTCGTCAACGGTCGCACCGTTCAGCGATGTCGCATCCACAACAAGCGACACCTCGTCGCCGTCAGGGTCGCTCACCCACCTGAGGATGTCGATCGGTATCGCATTGCCCGCAACCGCCTCAATCCGACCGGATCCCTCGATGATCGGTGGGCGGTTTTCTTGTCGAAAGAAGAACGCCCAGATGACCAGCACCGCAGCGACCACGCCGATCCAGGCACCGGCCACACCACCGATCTTCTTGACCCTCTCCCACCGGCGTCTGGCTGGCGACCTCGGATCGTGCAGCCCATGATGTTCCTCGAGTTCATCGCCCAGCGTGGAGATGTCGATGTCGAACGTCCGGTCAAGCAGGAATTGCGCCTGGATGTCGTGGATCGAAGCGATGTCGGCAGGCAAGACATCGGCTGAAGGCATCTCGGCATCGTCGACAAGCACCGGAATGACATCGATGCCGTTCTCCAGCGCGAGCATGATCTCGCGCTGTACCCAACCACGCTCGGGTGCGGACTCTGTGTTCGACGCCTCGAGGAGGGGAAGCCAATCACTTCCCATGAGAACGACGAGGGCATCCGCCTGCTGAATCCACCGTGTGATCTCTTGCCACCACAGATCCCCCGCCCGGAGTCGCGAGGAGTCACGGAACACCTGCTGCTCACCGAAGCGACGCGACAAGTAGGAGTAGAGCCGCCCGGCGACGTGCCGCGTACTCGACTTCTGGTAGCAGATGAAGACACCGGGCATGTCGAGTCCTTAGCTATTCCGTCCCCGAGACTCTATACGGGAGAAGCAAGGAGGAGCGGAACCACGCACGGCCACGTCTCCGGCACGGTCCTGGGACGCTTGCCTCGATGCAAGGCTCATAAGCGCTGCTGGACCTCAGTCGCCTACGTATCCGTTGAAATCGGAGGGATACGAGGGGAAAGCCGTGGCGAGGTCAGCGACCGTCCCCGCAAGCCGATCGAGGGCGGCCTGGTCGTCCCTCTTGCGCAGGATGTCGACGATCGTGCGGCCGAGAACGACCATTTCAGCGTCCTTCATCCCGGCGGTCGTGACCGCAGGCGTACCGATCCGGATGCCAGATGTGACGAACGGCGATCGCGGGTCGTACGGGATCGCATTCCTGTTGAGCGTGATGCCCATCTCGTCGAGCAGCGTCGCCGCTACCTTCCCCGTGAGGTCCTCGTCGAGTGAGCGAAGGTCTGCGAGGAACATGTGGTTCTCCGTACCGCCGGAGATGACGCGGAGCCCCTCAGCCATGATGGTGTCTGCGAGGGTCGAGGCATTGCTCACGACCTGAGCGGCGTACTGTGCGTATTCGGGTGACGCTGCCTGTTTGAAGCAGAGTGCCTTGCCGGCGATCTGATGGTTGATCGCACCACCCTGGGACATCGGGAACACCGCCTTGTCGATCGCCTTTGCGTACTCCTGTGTCGAAAGAATGAGCCCACCTCGCGGTCCACGCAGCGCCTTGTGGGTCGTTGCCGTGACGATGTGGGCGTGCGGAACCGGGTTCGGGTGGGCACCCCCGGCGATCAGGCCGATGATGTGGGCAGCGTCGACGAGCAGGATCGCTCCAACGTCGTCGGCGATCGAGCGGAACTCTCCCCAGTCGATGATGCGCGAGTAGGACGAGTAGCCGGCAACGATCATCTTCGGCCGGTGCTCCTTGGCGAGGGCGCGGACATCGTCCATGTCGATGCGCTCTGTTTCCTCATTGAGTCCGTAAGCGACGAAGTTGAACAGCCTGCCTGAGAAGTTCACATGCGAGCCGTGGGTGAGGTGGCCGCCCTGGTCGAGGCGCATCCCCAGGATCGTGTCCCCTGGCTCGAGGACCGCGAGGTATGCAGCCATGTTCGCCTGTGAACCTGAGTGTGCCTGCACGTTGGCATGCTCTGCACCGAAGACCGCCTTGGCGCGTTCGATGGCGAGGTTCTCGACCTCATCCACCACCTGGCATCCCTCGTAGTAGCGCCTGCCCGGGTAGCCCTCGGAGTACTTGTTTGCAAGCACCGACCCTGAGGCTTCCATCATGGCGTACGACACGAAGTTCTCAGACGCGATCAGCTGGATGTGGCTCCGCTGCCGCTCCACGTCTTGGCCGATAAGTTCGGCGAGTGTCGGATCTGCCTGGGCAAGGGCGGTCATGTCGGTCATGCGGGCTCCTCGAAAAGACGGGCTATATCGCCACGGTAGTGCTCGGCTCGCTGCGCTCGCAGTATTGGCTCGCTGCGCTCGCGGTATCAGGCTCGCAGGCTCGCTGTATCGGCTCGCAAGCTCGCGGTATCAGGCCTACGGCCGTATCAGCTCGCTGCGCTCGCGTATGAGCTCGCAGGCTCGCGTAGAACGCCTCGTCGGGTTCGGTCGGTGAGCGTCTAGGAGGTTGGTTGGGGACGGAGTTGCTGCTCGAGGCGCTGGATTCTGTGGAGGAGGCTCCGAACACGGTGCTTTAGCTCGATCGCGTTGGATTCGTGAGTCGGGTACAACCGAATGACCATTTCTGCTATCGCCTCGACCTCGCATGCAGAACCGACGGCGATGCGCAGGTAACGGGCGAACTCGGTCTTCCCGCCTCGCCCGGCTCCTTCTGCGATGTTGGCAGCGATCGATGTGGACGCTCGCCTCAACTGTGACGAAAGCTCGAACCGTTCGATGCCCGGAAGCGCCCGCGCGACTTTGTACGCATCCTCGGTGACATCGAGGGCTTCCGAGTACACACGCAGTCGTTGATAGTCGTGCACAACCACATTCATACAGGAATGCTTCTCAAATTGGAAGACACCCGTGCTTTCTACGCGAGGCGCCAGCCGAGCTCATACGCGAGCGCAGCGAGCTGATACGCGAGCGCAGCGAGCTGATACGCGAGCGCAGCGAGCTGATACGCGAGCGCAGCGA
>JBDLIR010000075.1:0-7702 GCA_039714815.1 Actinomycetota bacterium
TTTTTCAAGAGTCCCCTCTGTCTCGTTCCTCGACATCTCCCCCAGCAAGCTGAGGGAGAGAAAGAAGATTGCTTCCCTCCCTCGCGCCTTCCGCTTCTGGCGATTTACGATTTACGATTTACGATTTACGTTTTCCACATGATTCTGTTCACCAGGTTCTCGAGTTCTTCCTGGCGTCCTGAAACCGGCGTGGGATCGATCTCGCCCGTAGCAACTCGCTGTTCGAGGTCGGCAAGCCCGATGTCTCCATCCATGATCTGTGATCCGAGTTCCGTGGACCATCGCGCGTACCGTGCATCGCGGGCTGCTTCGAGGGCGCCGTCGTCGATCAGAGCAGCCGCAGCGACCAGTGAACGTGCGAGCGTGTCCATCGCCCCGATATGGCCGTGGAACAGGTCGAGGCGGTCCATCGATTGACGGCGGAGTTTCGTGTCGAAATTGAAGCCACCGTTGTCGAAGCCGCCGGCGCGCAGGATCTCGTACAGGATCGGCGTCATCTCTTCGACCGAGTTCGGAAACTGGTCGGTATCCCATCCGTTCTGAGCGTCGCCCCGGTTCGCATCGATGCTGCCGAAAACGCCGTTCTCGATCGCATAGGCGACCTCATGGTGGAAGCTGTGCCCCGCAAGCGTTGCGTGGTTCCCTTCGATGTTGACGAACAGTTCCCCGAGGAGGTCGTACCGCTCCAAGAAGCCGTGGACCGTTGCCGAGTCGTAGTCGTACTGGTGCTTCGTCGGCTCCTGCGGCTTCGGCTCGATGAGGAGTGTGCCCTCGAACCCGATCGACTTCTTGTAGTCGACGACCATGTGGAGGAACCGTGCGAACTGGTCGGATTCCCTGGCGATCTTCGTGTTCAGCAGGGTCTCGTAGCCTTCCCTGCCTCCCCAGAGAACGTAGTTGCTTCCACCGAGCCTGAACGTCGCGTCGATGGCGTTCTTCACCTGGGCTCCTGCGTACGCGAACACCTCGGGATCCGGGTTCGTTGCCGCCCCCGCTGCGAACCTGGGGTGGCTGAAGGCGTTGGTCGTGCCCCACAACAAGCGAAGGCCTGTCTCGCCCATCTTCTGCTCGGCGTAGTCGACCATCGTCTCGAGGTTGCGTTTCGTCCCTGCGAAGTCATCGCCGGGCGGAGCGATGTCGACGTCGTGGAAGCACCAGAAGGGAACACCGAGCTTGGAGAAGAACTCGAACGCTGCGTCCATCTTCGCCCTGGCAGCAGCGAGAGGTTCCATTGCGGGGTCGAGCCACGGGCGATCGAACGTGCCGTCACCGAACACGTCATTACCACCCCAGTTGAACGAGTGCCAGTAGCAGACAGCGAACCGGAGGTGGTCCTCCATGCGCTTGCCCATCACGAGCCTGTCCGGGTCGTAGAAGCGGAAGGCGTACGGGTTGTCCGAATCCGGTCCTTCGTAGCGAACCTTGTCAACACCGCTGAAGAATTCCGACATGTTCTCGCCCTCCGCGCTGTGGGTGTTTGGGTACACCTACAGTATGCCCGAGTGTTCGATCTAGGCCGGTGGCGATCAGCGTGGAAGCACGAGCCTGGCCGGGGATCGCATCGCCGTTGAGCGCACGGAAGGAATCGGATCGTGAGCTACTTTCTCGGGATCGATGTATCGACGACAGCGACCAAGGCGCTCCTCATGGACGCAGACGGCAGTGTCGTGGCGATCGGTCGATCCGAATACGGATTCGATACGCCGAAGCCCTTGTGGTCCGAGCAGTCGCCGGAGTCCTGGTGGAATGCCACGGTCGACGCGATCAGACAGGCGCTCGCTTCCGCAGGCGTCGATGGGTCATCGGTTCGGGCCATAGGCATGACGGGGCAGATGCACGGTCTCGTTCTGGTCGATCGCACCGGTGATGTGCTGCGGCCCGCGATCTTGTGGAACGATCAGAGGACCCAGGCCGAGTGTGACGAGATCCGGGAACTCGTCGGTCGTGAACGCCTCATCTCGGTCACAGGAAACGATGCGCTCACGGGCTTCACCGCGCCCAAGATCCTGTGGGTCTCGAGGCACGAACCCGAGGTCTACGAGAACGTCGAACACATGCTCCTTCCCAAGGACTACGTCCGGTACAGGCTCACGCGAGAGTACGCAACCGACAAGGCAGGCGCGTCAGGGACGATCCTCTTCGACCTCGCCGGGCGGGACTGGTCATCGCAGATCGCACGGGACCTGGGGATCGAACCATCGTGGTTGCCTCAAACGTTCGAAGGGCCAGAGGTGACCGGTGAGCTCACCGGTGAAGCTGCCGCCGCAACCGGGCTTGTGCCGGGAACACCCGTTGTTGCCGGTGGGGGAGACCAGGCCGCCAACGCCGTCGGCGTCGGAGCCGTCTCTCCAGGCGTCATAGCGATGAGCCTCGGGACGAGCGGTGTTGTGTTCGCATCGGCAGACCACCCGGAAATAGAGCCCGAGGGAAGGCTCCACGCTTTCTGCCACGCCGTTCCCGATATGTGGCACCTGATGGGCGTGATGCTGTCCGCAGCGGGGAGCCTTCGATGGTTCAAGGACACCGTCGCGCCAGACGCGAGCTATCGGGCGATAGATGAGGGCGCAGCGTCTGTGCCTGCGGGTGCGAACGGTCTGCTGTTCGCACCGTACCTTTCAGGGGAACGCACGCCGTACCCTGACCCGCTCGCACGGGCCGCCTTCGTCGGGCTGACGCTGCGCCATGACGTCGGGCACATGGCGCGCTCGGTTATGGAAGGTGTCGCCTTCGGACTACGGGATTCCGTCGAGCTCATCGCGTCGATGACGACCCTTGGCGAGGTCAGGATCTCCGGGGGCGGCGCGGCGAGCGCCCTATGGCTTCAGATCATCGCGGATGTCACGGGGATGCCCGTGCGGGTCGTCGGAACTCCCGAGGGGGCTGCTCACGGTGCCGCCATACTCGCAGCAACAGGGTCAGGCGCCTTCGCATCGGTGGCCCGAGCATCCGAAGCGGCCGTTGAGCTTGGCCCACCGACGGAACCAGGCGGCGACCTGGCGGTCTACGAAGACGCGTACGGTCTCTATCGCGGTATCTACCCGGCGCTCCGAACGACCTTCACCGGCCTCTCGAACCTCGACGCCTAGCTGTGACAACCGGGGACGAGACCCCTGGTGGGATGGTGTGATCGGGTCAACCCGCCGCCTGGTCTCGAGCCTTGTCGTCAATCCGTGAAATCACGTCTGATAGAGTGGCGCCGGACTCATTGACAGGGGGGAGATCTGATCATGAGGGTTCTGCACATTTCCGCGACGCCGCGCATCGAGGCGTCCAATACGTATCCGATCGCTGAGGCGTTCATCGGGTCGCTTCAGAGCACGGTGGAGAGCGTCGAGGTCGACACGATCGATGTCTTCAACCACGACCTTCCAAGCATTGCCGGTGAGAACATCGAGAACAAGTACAACCTGATGCAGGGACAGCCGCCGGAGGGAGATGCAGCGATCGCATGGCAGGAGATCGAGTCTCTCGTGACCCACTTCGTTGCCGCCGATCTCTACGTCGTCACGACTCCGATGTGGAACTTCTCGATCCCGTATGCGCTCAAGTACTACATCGATGCGATCGTGCAGCCTGGTTACACGTTCACCTACACCGACCAGGGGCAACCCGTCGGGTTGGTACTCGGAAAGAAGATGGTCTGCATCACGTCACGAGGCGGGGACTACTCACCGGGCACACCATTCCACCCGTACGATTTCCAGGAGCCGTATCTGCGGACGATCTTCGGTTTCATCGGGATCACCGACATCGAATTCATCAACGCACAACCCATGAGTATCACGGCCGAACTCCGCGACCAGGCCATTGCGTCGGCTACGGAATCGGCGCGGTCTCTCGCAGCGCATACCCGGTGGGTCGACGACGATGCCGACGCAGCCACCGGTGAACCCGGCCCCAAGGATCTCAAACCGAAGCCCCTGACAGGCTGAAGCGAGGCTGGTGTTCCGTTGGCAGTGCGGACGCGAACTCCGGCCCCACGATCGCCATGTATAGTCGTCGCCATGCAGACCCCCGACGCATCACCGATGTCGCGACCGGTTCGTAATCTTCGGCCCGTCGACCAGTCGTTCAGAGCGCGCCTGTCGAGAAGCGCCACGTGGAAAGCTCGTCGCGCGACAGCATCGCGGCGTAGCCTGCCTGACTTCGTCATCACCGGCGGTCAACGGTGTGGCACTACCTCGTTGTACGAATCGCTCGCCGGACACTCACACATCGATCCGAGTCTGAAGAAGGAGATCCACTACTTCGACCTCCACATCGACCGGGGGGAGGATTGGTACAGAGCCCACTTCCCCCTCGTGTCCCGATCGGCCGGGCGCCTCACCTTCGAGGCAACACCGAACTACCTCGCATCGGTTCATGCGCCGAAACTCATGAAAGCCCTGGTTCCCGATGTGAAACTGATCACCCTGCTGCGCGACCCGGTGGAGCGGACGTACTCGTCATGGAAGCTCCGAACCTACGAGGGTGCTGAGAACCGACCGTTCGCAACCGCTGTCAGGGACGAACTTGCAGGCGTCGAGGTCACCCATGACGACATCGACGATGAACGAAGGCGGTCCCTGGATCGTGCCATGAGGTGGGCCTACGTGGAGAAGAGCAGGTACGACGAGCACTTCGACCGGTGGTTCGAATTCTTCGATCGCGAGCAGTTCCTGATCCTCAAGTCTGAGGCGCTCTTTGCCGACCCATCCGCAGGTCTTGCTCAGATCGAGGCGTTCCTGGGGATCGACCACGACCCGTCGATCACCTTGCCGCACACGAACTTCACTCCGACATCGTCGATGGACGCTTCGTTCCGCCAGTACCTGCGGGAGTACTTCGCTCCACACAACGAGCGTCTCACCTCGATCGCGGGGGTTGACTTCGGCTGGGCCTGAGCGACGGGCCACGGTGTTCCTTCATTCAGATGACACCTGCGTCGATCAGCAGGTCAGCGAACTCGTTTCCGATGAGCGTCTTCTGATCGGGTGTGTAATGCACGAAGTCTGCTTGTCCCGAGATCCCCATCTCTTTCGTCAGCCTGTCGACGTCGAGGAGCGGAATACCCATGGACGCCGCGAGTTCCGTCGTTGCGATCCCGAACTCGCGTCTCCTCACCCGGTTGGGGCTGTTGGCGTGCTTGTAGTCGAGTGATGAGCTTCCAGGATCGACGGTCAGCACGTTCAACATGACGACGAAAGCACCGGTGCGGTCGCGTATCTCGGTGATCACCCTGGAGAAGTTGTCCATCGACTCTGCCACGTCGATACGGCGCGTCTTGGCGAAGTTGTCTGTGAACCACTTCACAGCTGAGAGATCGGTAAGCACATCGCCCATGTTCGCTGTCAGCCACCACCCGCCTGGATCTACGAGAAACCCATGTTCCCGGTGGCGGTACAAGGTGCGGGAAGTGTCCGCAGAGATCGACAGTACGACAACGTTCTTGGGGAACTCGCCGATTCCGCCCTGGTCGGGGATGCGGAAGGTCGGTTCGAAGAGCGTTGGTGAGAAGTACTCGTCAACGAGGCCGAGTCGCTTCGTCACCTCCTTTGTGAGCGATGCACCAGGCGGGTTGAGCGACTGGAGCATGAGATCCGAGCGTGTGCGCTGAACGCTTCCAAACGACCCGACGCAGAGCGAACTGTCGACGTGCTTGGCGATCTTGGGCCCCGCGCCGACGATTGAAAACAGGTCGCACCCTCCGAACCCGAATACGCCGAACCTTTGGCTCGATCCCCTGCGCACGGCGTACACGTCGCGTCTCCTGATCGGGCGTCCAGCACGGAACTTCGCCGAATTGCGCATCGAGCGGGCGGTCTTTTCGACGGTGCGTTCCTCTCCACCGAGCTTGCGCACCACGGTGAGAGCCTTCCGGCCTTTGCGGGCCTTGGGGACCCGCGGTCTATCGGTCATCGCGTCCCTCGACTCTCACACCGATGGGGAAATGTGCGGCGTTGTCGATGTCGTCCCACATAGCAGCGGGGGTCGCTGTGATGACCGCGACCCTCGTGCCGACCGTGAGCTCGGCGCCGACCTCTGCTTCGATGGAATCGACGTAGCCGTCACGTCCGGCAACGACGGACATGTGAATGGCCCTATCGGTGTCTCTGCCATGGTCGTCGAGCTTGGTGCGGACATTGCCGAAGCGCAGGTCGAACAACGCGTCACCCCTGGCCACCTCGGTGTCGGGAGCGACGTGCCAGAGCGTGAGGGTCGCGCTGGTCGTTCGTCTGTCATATCGCGGAACGCTCAGCTGCATCGCATCGGAGGCGAACAGGCGGCTGATCCCCTCGAGGTCCAAGATCATCCCCATCGCCACGTCTGCGAGGGCATCGAGCGTCTCGTCCGCGTACGCAGCGGGGCCGACGACTGCCTCGCGAGCACCGAGTTCAGCGGTCACCCTGTCCACATCGACAAGCGTGATGTCGAGCTCCTTCAACAGCGTGTCAACGGTCAGGTTCATACGTGCAGCCCTCACCGAGGTCGTCTCCGGATCGTCGGGGTGGAACCAGTACACCTTCTCTCCAGGGATGAAAGTCGATGTGTTGAAGACCATCAGGTCTGCCTGGGAGCTTTCGAGAGCATGAGCGATCGATCGGAGTGCCGCGGAGATGGCTTCGTCTGCGGGCGGCGCGACCTCGAAGTTCCGGTCGATCCACTCGATCTGGTCACCGGTCCACGTCTCCCTCCAGTTGAGTGGCGGTTGTATGAGCACGCCCGTGTCTGCCTGGCGCAGGACAACGGCTGTGACTGCATCAGACAGAGACAAGATCATCAAGGACGTCGTGTCAGGGATCTCGATCGGGTCGGTCATCGTGGCGAACCATTCTTCGAGACCCCCCGGTACCTCTCCTCTGAACTGCGTGACCCCGGAGAGCCGCTGGGCAACGATGTCGCATCGCGCTGAAGGGACGTGCTCGACGTCGACACCGAGATCGACATCGCCCATCGGCTTGAGGTGATCGCGCAGGAACCCCCGCCTGCCGACGGAACCCGCGACATCGGCGGAGTCAACGAGGATGATGGTTGACACAGCTCTGTCGTTCGCCACCCGGTATCCCCTCCACACGTCGCCCTTGTCGTCTGCCCTCCAGCGAGATTAAAGCAGGATCCGGGTCCCCTTCGCAGTGTTGGATTGAGCGGGCCAATCCCGTACCGCATGTAGGGTGTGGCATCACCCGTCGTGGGCGGGCAAGGAGAAAAGAGTGCCCGACACCTCCCGAATCTGGGTAACGATCAAGCAAGGCCTCGGTGGAGGCTCCAGGAAACAGAAGCTCGGTGCGTTCCTTGGAGTGTTCACTCCCTCGATCCTCACGATCCTCGGCGTCATCCTCTATCTGAGAACCGGATGGGTCGTTGGGAGCGTCGGCCTCCTTCAGGCTCTCGCCATCGTCGTCATCGCAAACGCCGTGACCTTCATCTCGGCTCTTTCGATCTCGGCGATCGCAACGAACATGCGGGTCGGCGCCGGCGGCGGGTACTTCATCATCTCTCGCAGCCTTGGAATCGAAGTCGGGGCCGCCATCGGTGTCCCTCTCTACCTGGCCATGACGCTGTCCGTCACGCTGTATGCGTTCGGTCTCGCCGAGAGCATGCGCGTTGTGTGGGACGCGGCACCGCAGCGACCGATCGCTGCGGTGACGGTTCTCGTCGTTGGTCTTCTCGCGGCAAAGGGTGCTGGCGTTGCACTCAGGCTTCAGCTCCCGATCATGGCCGG
>JBDLIR010000076.1:0-7558 GCA_039714815.1 Actinomycetota bacterium
ACGCGGAGGCTCGATTGGTTGTAGGAGATACAGTCGGTGAGCAGCGTCTCGGCGCCGCCACTTGATACGACAACCCGGACGGTGCTGCCGGGCGGAACTATGGTTCCGGCGATCGGATCCTGAGAGATGGGCTCACCTGGAGCGATCGAGATGCTCAGCGCTTCCGTGAGATCGGCGAGCAATCCGGCGGAACCCAGCGCTGTCAGAGGATCTGCGACGCCAGCGAGATCGGGTACCGCAACCGTCTCAGGCACCGTTTCGGGGACCGTTTCAGGCACCGTTTCGGGGACCGTCTCGGGTACGGTTTCGGGGACCGTCTCAGGCACGGCAACAGCGCCCTCCGGGCTGTCCCCTCCACTATTCAAGAGGGCAATGGCCCCAATCGCTATCACCAGCAAGACGGCGAACGCAGCAGCCATCAACAGACCCCTCGGACGTTTCGTTTGGCCAGCGTCGGCCCCGGGTTCCTCCGTGGGTGGTTTGCGCTGGCTCAGCCATGCCACGAGCTTGGCGACATCGTTGTCGAAATCTGGGTCAGGTCGAATGCGGATTCCGTTGCGCAGGACCAGAGGGCGCAGACTCTCGGGGAGGTCCTCGGAGTCCGGCATCTCGGCGCGCCGAACGAGAATCGGAACAATGGGGATGTCACGGACTATCGCAGCCTCGATTTCGAGCCGGACGAAGTCGTTGGGGTCTTCGAGGCGTCGTGCCCGGCCGGGTTCGGCGGGCGGGTTCCAGTCTGGCCCGATCACAACGAGCAACAGTTCCGCGGCCGACACCGTCTCTTCGATGAACCGTTTGAAGTCGACGCCGAGAGGAATGTCGTCGATGTCTCTGAAGATCTCGTCCTCACCGAACGATTCTGTGAGTCGGTCGAGGATCCGTCCGACAACATCCGCGCTGTCGTCGCGTCGGTACGACACGAAGATGTTCCCATCTTCGCCCGGTCTCACAGGCACTCGCCCGTAGTCAGCCACCGCTCCCCCGATCGGTCTCTCTCTAATCGTACCGTATCAGCTCGCTGCGCTCGCGGTATTAGCTCGCAGGCTCGCGGTATTAGCTCGCAAGCTCGCGTACAAGGCCTACGGCCGTACAAGGCTCGCTGCGCTCGCCGATAAGAAGTATTCGACCCGTCTCTCCCGCGAGCGCAGCGAGCTGATACGCGAGGCGCCAGCCGAGCTCATACGCGAGCGCAGCGAGCTAGTACCGCGAGGCCCCCAGGGCCGAGCCAATACGCGAGCGCAGCGAGCTACTCCTCTTCGAATTTGAACCACTCGACGGTTCGGGCGATGCCCTCCTCGATCGGGGTCCATGCTTCCCAGCCCAGGTGTTCACGGGCGGCCGAGGCGTCGAGACATGAGCGCAGCTGCTCGCCGGGGCGCCCGGCGGCCATGATCGGTGCGATGTCGACCCCGGTCGCCTCAACGACGAGGTCGTACAGTTTCAACACCGAAGTTTCGACGCCTGTCCCGATATTGAGGTATCTCGACCCGCCCATCCTGGCTGCCCGAACAAGCGCATCGGCAACATCTTCGACGAACACGAAGTCTCTCGTTTGGGTCCCATCACCGAAGATCGTCGGCGTTCTCCCTGCGAGGAGGTTCCCGACGAAGATCGCCACAACACCCGCCTCACCGTACGGGTCCTGGCGGGGGCCGAAGACGTTCGAGAACCCGAGCGACATGAAGTCGAGGTCGTAGGCGTCGGCGTAGTACCGGAAGTACTCCTCGACGACGTACTTTGAGACGCCGTACGGAGCTTCAGGCCTGCGCTTCTGCGATTCCGGTGTTGGGAGGTTGAACGTGTCGCCAAAGGTCGCTCCGCCGGACGAGGAGAACACGAACCGCCTGGCGTTGGCGTGGCGCGCAGCTTCGAGCATGTTGATCGTCCCGATCACGTTGATCTTCGCATCGAACACGGGGTCCGCAACAGATCTCCGTACATCGATCTGGGCCGCGAGGTGGAACACGGTGTCTGGCCCGTACGATCGAACGAGACCGACCACATCGTTCTCAGCTATGTCGATCTGATGGATCTGGACGTGGCCTCTCATTCTGGCCGTCTTGAGGTTGGCGAGCGACCCTGCGCTGAGGTCGTCGAGGACGAGGACCTCGTATCCATCGTCGACGAGACGGTCAACGAGGTTCGAACCGATGAACCCTGCCCCGCCGGTGACGACTGCTCTTGGAGATGTCATAGTCGTACGGGGAGTTGCTCGCCGAAGAACGCGACGAGCCGTTCGAAGGTGTCTGTTGCCCGATCATCATCGAAGTCCTCTGCAACGACGTCCCACCAGCCTTCCCCTGCCTCGGAGTAGACCACGTAGGAGGTCTGGGGAAGCGCATCCTTCGCCTCGATCGATGCGTCGATGTCGACGGTCCCGTCCCCCCTCGACCCGATGAACAGCACCGGTACGTTTGCGATCGCAAGGGAATCGGAGATGAGTTCGTCGATGGTCCCTCCGACGGCAGCGACGGCCATAGCTCTTCCGTCGTCGGCTGCCAGTGCAGCAGCATCGTGGAAACCCGACCCGAATGCGATCGATCCGTAGCCGAACCGTGCGTTCGACCAGCCCCCATCCTCGGTCGTGATGAACGCAGAGACAGCCATCGCTATCTGGCGGTTCTCGGTGTGGCTCTCTGTCATCTCCGGCGCAACGGCGGCGATCCCGTACCGGGCGAACCTGCGGCACAGATCCTTGATGGTGGACGTCGGCATCGGCTCCGGACCGAAGATGACGACGGTCGGCCACTCACCTGAGAGGTCCGGGCGTGCGATGTAGCCCCCGAGCGTCGCCGCTCCCGCAGGGATGCTCCCCGAACCGTAGATGATCTCAGTTGTACCTTCGCCTGTTTGGACGGACACGGATTCCTCTCTCGTGATTCACCGGTGAATCTAGCGTTCCTGGTGTGTGTGAACCTCACCAGCGATGATGGTCTCTTCTCCGTCGTCGGTGTCGACGATCAGGCCACCACCTGATGCGATCCCGACGGCCACACCTGCCCCTCCCTCCCAGGTAACCTTCCTGCCAAGGGTCCACGATCGCTCGAGGTAGTCCGCACGAGGCCACGCACCAGGGCCGGCGTCGAGCATCTCCAGAAGCCGTTCAACCCAGCCCCGGGCGATCTCGACGGCGACGTCCGGGCCAGGGTCATCGTCGTAGACCGTGCCGGCGGACGGGGGCGAGGCCGGCCACCACAGGTTGACCCCGCATCCGACGGTGACAGCGTCGGATGCGGTTTCGACGAGGATCCCTGCAACCTTGTCACCGTCGATGAGGAGATCGTTCGGCCACTTGATGTCACACCGGGTGCCCGCGACATCCTCGATCGACGCTGCCAGCGCAACAGCTGTGCACATGGTGATCACTGCCCGATCGGCCACCGGCCAGTCGGTGAGCAAGGCGAGCGACGAGAACAGGCCACGAGCAGGTTCTTCCCACGAACGGCCCTGCCTGCCCCTCCCCTCTGTTTGATGATCGGCGATGACGAGCGTCGCTGTGCCGGTAGATTCGCGATGCCTCGACGCTGCATCCTGGGTCGATGGAACAGAATCAACGCTCACGATGTCGTAGTGTGTAGCCAACAGGGCTCTCCTTGAGTCAGAACAACGCAACGACTACCGAGCCTACCGGGAGGACCGGTGAGCACCGAACAACGAATCGAGACACTGCGGCGCCTGCGTGAGCAGTCCGTCCAACCGGACAACCAGCGTGCGGTGGACCGCCAGCACGACGCAGGGAAGCTCACGGCGCGCGAACGCATCGAGTTACTCGTCGACAAAGGGTCTTTCGACGAGATCGATCCGTTCGTCCAGCACACAGGAACAGCCTTCGGAATCGACAAGAAACGGCCTCTCGGAGATGCAGTGGTCACGGGATGGGCGACGATCGACGGTCGCAGCGTGTTCCTTTTCGCTGAGGACTTCACCCGCTTCGGTGGGAGCCTCGGCGAGGTCGTCGCGGACAAGATCTGCAAGGTGCTCGACCTCGCGATGGAGACCGGAACCCCTGTCATCGGTCTCAAGGACTCTGGAGGAGCCCGTATCCAGGAAGGGGTTCTCGGTCTGAACGGGTACGGGCGCATATTCGAGAGGAACGTCCGTGCATCAGGCGTCATACCCCAGATCTCGGTGATCATGGGGCCGTGCGCCGGAGGTGCCGTCTACTCACCGGCGCTGACCGATTTCATCTATCAGGTCGAAGGGACGTCCCATCTGTTCATCACCGGACCGGATGTCATCAAGACGGTCACAGGTGAAGACGTCTCGATGGACGAACTCGGCGGTGCCCATGCCCACGCCGAGAAGAGCGGTGTGACACATTTCGTAACTCAAGATGACCGCGACGCCATGGATGAGATCCGGTACCTGTTGTCGTTCCTCCCGTCGAACAACATGGAGGTCGCTCCGTTCTTCACGCCGATCGATGCGCGTGACCGGATGGATGAAGCGCTTACGACCATCGTCCCTGACTCAGCGAACCAGCCCTATGACGTCGTCGAGGTGATCGAGAGCATCGTCGATGACGGCGAGTTCTATGAGGTCCACGAACACTGGGCCGGGAACATCGTCGTCGGACTCGCCAGGCTCGACGGGTACACCGTCGGCGTGGTGGCGAACCAGCCAGCGGTACTCGCAGGTACGCTCAACATAGACGCATCGGTGAAGGCCGCCAGGTTCGTCCGATTCTGCGACGCGTTCAATATCCCCCTCGTGACACTTGTCGATGTTCCCGGATTCCTGCCAGGGGTCGACCAGGAGCACGACGGCATCATCCGGCACGGGGCGAAACTGCTCTATGCGTTCTCGGAGGCGACGGTGCCACGCATCACGGTCATCATGCGCAAGGCATACGGCGGCGCGTTCCTCGTCATGAACGCACGAGCCGTGCGTGCAGACGTCGTGTTCGCCTGGCCGTCTGCCGAGATCGCAGTGATGGGCGCCCAGGGAGCCGTCAATGTCATCCACCGCAGGGAACTCGCGGCTGCCGACGACCCGGAGACGGCTCGGGCAGAACTCGTTTCGGACTATGAGGAGCAGTTCAACAACCCGTACGTCGCTGCTCGCCACGGACTCGTCGATGATGTGATCGAACCCCGCGAAACGCGTCCCAAGCTCATCCGGGCCCTCGAGATGTTGCGGAACAAGAGAGAGAGTCTCCCACCGAAGAAGCACGGCAACATCCCGCTGTGAACCCACCGGACCGACACCGACCTCTGAACACGAAACCACCATGCTCTAGGATGCGCACGTGAAATCAATACTCATCGCGAACAGAGGCGAGATCGCCGTCCGGATCATCAGGGCAGCCAGAGATCTCGATCTCCACACAATCGCCATCTACTCGGAACTCGACAGAGATGCGGTCCATACGTCCATGGCCGACGAGGCCTGGAACGTGGGGCCTGCTCCCGCTGCAGAGTCGTATCTCAACGTGGACAAGATCCTCGAGATCGCACGTGAATCCGAAGCAGGCGCCATCCACCCCGGGTACGGGTTCCTTGCCGAGAACGCAGCGTTTGCCCAGGCGGTCATCGATGCGGGCCTCACATGGATAGGCCCGCCCCCGAGCGCGATCTCGATGATGGGCGACAAGATCGAGTCACGCATCGCCGCAGACGAAGCAGCCGTGAGCGGCGTGCCCGGCACACTCGAACCACTGACGACAGCCGACCAGGTCGAAGCGTTCGCTGCAGAGCATGGGTTCCCCGTAGCGATCAAGGCAGCTGCCGGCGGCGGTGGCCGCGGTTTGAAAGTCGTCCGGACACCAGACGGGCTCAAGGACGCATTCGAATCTGCGGGACGTGAAGCCGAGGCATGGTTCGGCAACCCTGCGGTGTATGTCGAACGGTATCTCGAAAACGCCCGCCATATCGAGGCTCAGGTCCTCTTCGATACGCACGGAAACGGCGTGTTCCTCGGCGAGCGTGACTGCTCGCTCCAGCGGCGCCATCAGAAGCTTCTCGAAGAGTCGCCAGCTGTCGATTTCACGCCGGAGAACCGCGCAACGCTCGGAAGGCTTGCGCTCGCTCTCGGACACGCAGCCGGTTACGAGTCTGCCGGCACGGTCGAGTTCCTGTTCTCTGATGGGGAGTTCTATTTCCTCGAGATGAACACGCGCATCCAGGTCGAACACACCATCACCGAGGAGGTCTTCGGGATCGACCTCGTCGCCGAACAGATCAAGGTCGCTTTGGGCGACACTTTGTCGATCACCGAAACACCACAACCTGTGGGGCACGCCATCGAGTTCAGGATCAACGCCGAAGACCCATCGAGCGGGTTCACGCCGAATCCTGGAACCCTCGTGACCTACCGCGAGCCCTCCGGGCCTGGAGTCAGGGTCGACTCGGGCGTGGTCCAGGGCTCGACGATCAGCCAGTACTACGACAACATGATCGCGAAGCTGATCGTGACCGGTGCAACACGCGACGCGACGGTTCAACGGGCGAAGCGCGCCCTGGCCGAGTACGTGATCGAGGGCGTCGACACGACGATCCCCGCACATCTCCAGATCCTGTCAGATGATCGGTTCCTCGACGGAGAGATCAGCACACGCCTCGTCGAGGATTCGATGGATTTCACCGAGGTCGGGCGCTCGACCGCCCCCACCCTGCCAGAGGAAGAGGAGACATCCGAGCGGGCCATGACCGTGGAGGTCGGAGGGCGTCGCTTCACCGTCAAGTACTGGGCGAAGGTGATGACCGCACCAGGGTCGGGGAAACGCATTGCACCGAGGAGAAAGGCTCCGAAGCTCTCGAGCCATGCCACCGGAGGCGCAAGCGAAGGAGCGGTCACGGCGCCGATGCAGGGCACGATCGTCAAGATCCATCACAAAGCGGGTTCTACGGTTGAAGCGGGCGAGGCGGTGTGCGTCCTCGAAGCCATGAAGATGGAGAACGAGATCAAGGCGACCGCATCAGGCGAGATCGTTGAACTCCGCGTCCAGGTAGGCGATACCGTCACCCCCGGCGCGATCCTGATGGTGATCAAGTGAGCTGACAGCTCACAGCTGACGGCTGACGGCTGTCAGCTTGCTCCGTACCTGCCGAACACCGGCAGTAGCGCCTCCGTGATCTCACCTACGGTCGCCCCGAGGATCAGGGCATCCTTGATGGGGTACAGGAGATTGTCTGTGCCGCGAGCAGTCCGCGTCACTGCTCCCAGGGCGGCTGCGACGCCAACATTGTCTCGTGCGGCGCGGCGCTCTGCGAGCAGCCTCACCTGGTCCGATTCGAGGTCGGGATCGATCTCAAGCACCTCGTCGTCGGTCCCGGCATCGGACAAGAACCGGTTCACGCCGACCGTGGCCACGGAACCGTCATCGACGCCCCTGGCGTAACGGTAGGCAGCTTCGTCGATCTCCCTTTGGGGGAACCCGGCCTCGATCGCTCTCACCGCACCTCCCAGTTCGTCGATTCGGTCGATGAGGGCGGCCGCATCGGCTTCGATCTCGTCCGTCAGCGCTTCGACGTAGTAACTGCCGGCAAGCGGGTCGACGACATCCGCCACACCCGTCTCGTAGCCGAGCACCTGCTGAGTACGCAGGGCGAGCATC
>JBDLIR010000077.1:0-7535 GCA_039714815.1 Actinomycetota bacterium
GCACCGTCAACCGCTATCCACTCGAGCAGTGGCCGGGTACCGCCCCCGGACATCGGCGTCAGCTGCTCGACCAGGTCAGCACCGGTGATTGCCGGTTCTTGCTCCACCGTCGTGGTGGTCGGCTCTGGTGGTGCGGTGGTGTCCGCTCCCTCAGATTCGCCAGCCGTGTCGGATGTCGCACTCGTGTCCTCTGACGACGTGGTCGAACCAGTTGTCCCTGAGGGATCGGTCTCTGAAGAGCCTGCGGAGCAAGCGCTCACGACGAGTGCTCCGGCAAGCAGGAGCGCGGGGAGGGTGATCCGCCGGCTCATCATTCGGCTCCCAACACGAGAAGGACGTCGCTTGGACTGAGCTCGGACGATCCCATCGTTTCCATACCGAGCATCTGTGCAGACCTCGCCATGTTGATGATGTCACTCTCGTTGCCTCCGAAGTCGTCGACGAGCGAGTCGAACGTCTCGTTGATGGCTGCCTCCATCTGTGCCTGGAGGGCATCTGCACCGCCGGGTGCCGGTGATCCTTCACCGATCGCACCCGACCCGAGGGCAAGGGCGACGACAGCAGGTGTCACGAACCCCGGGAAACGATCCACGAAGCTACTGAGTGCATCCTGGGCAGCAAGAGAGAGATCGGTCATGAATGTGGGATCGGGAGGGCATGGTGTATCGGCACTGAGTTCGGACTGGAGCGTCTGTGCCCTCGTGAGGAGGGAGAGGCCGGTTCCGATGTAAAGGCCAGTGCCTCCTGGCTCGACACCCGGTGCGCTGCTCGCCCACGTGTTTATGTCACCGATGAGCGCCTCGACCTCTTCGGCCTGTTCTGTGGCATCGACACCCGTCGTTGCAGAGAAGTAGCCGTGGATGAACTCGTTGAATCCGGCGGCTTCGAGATCCTGTTTCACCTCGAAGTCCCATCGACCGACGATGGTGTCGCACAGGACGAGAACGTCGTTCAGTGGCACATCGACCGGTCCGGAATCGCTGGTAGTCGCCGACTGCGTCGCGATCGGAGTCTCGACGGTCGCAGTATTCGTGCTCGTGTACGTGCCGGTCATCGTGTAGGTACCGGGTGGCCCACCTATCGCCCCCGAAGCAGCTATCGGACCGCCACCACTCATCTTGATCCCGGCGCCGAGATCGCCAGCGAGTGATTGCGTAGCAGCAAGGGACCAGGTCCCGCTCATGGTTCCGTCGGCGAGTGTCAACTCCAGGGGTCCGGTCCCGTTCACCAATACGACCATCTCGCCACCAGTCGGCAGATCGAGAGAGAAGCCCCCATCGAGTCCCACGACACCGGTGAACTCTCCACTTGCGACCGGTGTGCCTGCACCCGTTTGCGCCGATGCATGAGGGATCGCCATCAGGAACAATGCTGCCGCGACCATCCCGATGGAGAGGCGTCCCACTGACGAACGCGTCCGATCTCCAGTACCTACCATCCTTGCCCCCTCTTCGACACAGCCCTGTGAACCGCTTACCGAGAACTGGCCTCATGGCCGTCCGGCTCAGTTGCGTTCCGACACCTTACCTCGTGAAGCCTCGTTCTGCCTGGATTCTGGTCTGATGCCGACCTCCGTTGCCGCGCAGATCCTGTTGACGTTCTATATCGATTCGATATACACTGATGTATCGAAACGATATAGATGGAGCTGTTCGTGCTCGATTTTGCGATCCTTGGACTGTTGATGGAACGTGCCCGCCACGGGTACGAACTCAAGCGCGCCCTCGGTGAACTCGGGTTCTGGAAGGTGTCCTTCGGCTCCCTGTATCCCTCCTTGCGCCGTCTCGAAAAGCGTGGAGCGATCGAAGCAACCGCAGGCACCGGCCGTCGCAAGGCCTACCGCATCACCGACAGCGGTCGTGAGACCTTTGCGACGCTGCTCTCGACAGATCCCGACGCATCAGAGACAGAGCGAGCCTTTCAGATCAGGCTTGCCTTCCTCGGCCACCTTCCAACGGACCGCAGGGTGCAGGTCCTCGAAGGGCGTAGGGCGAAACTCTCGACCCATCTCAGATCGTCACGTGAGATCTTCATAGATGCAAGATCGAACACAGAGAACCAGGACCGCTACCGGCTCGCCCTGATGGAGCATGCAATGGCGACCACAGAATCTGACATCGCGTGGCTCGACGGCCTTGTTGCCGCCGAGCGACGCGTTGCCTCACCGAACTAAGAAAGCAGGAGGACACATGTCCAAGGTACGTGTAGCGATCGCAGGTCTCGGCAACTGCGCAAACTCGCTCATTCAAGGTGTCGAGTACTACAAGGATGCGGACACTGACCTCAAGGTCCCTGGTCTCATGCACATCGACCTCGGTGGCTACCACGTCGGCGATGTCGAGTTCGTCGCCGCCTTCGATGTCGATTCGACCAAGGTCGGTCAGGACATCTCCAAGGGCATGTGGGGCGGACAGAACAACACGATCGAGTTCTGTGAAGTCGGCGACCTCGGTGTCGAAGTCCTCCGCGGACCCACCTTCGACGGTATCGGCAAGTACTACTGCGGCATGATCGAAGAATCCGCTGTGGAAGCCGTTGACGTCGTTCAGGCGCTCAAGGATTCGCAGGCCGATGTTCTCGTCTCCTACCTTCCCGTCGGATCAGACGATGCCACGAAGTTCTACGCCCAGGCGGCTCTCGATGCCGGCGTGGCTTTCGTCAACGCCATCCCCGTCTTCATCGCTTCAGATCCCGAGTGGGCCCGGAAGTTCGTCGATGCCGGACTGCCGATCATCGGTGACGACATCAAGTCCCAGGTCGGTGCGACGATCGTCCACCGCCAGCTTGCACGCCTGTTCGAAGACCGTGGCGTCCACATCGACAACACGTACCAGCTGAACTTCGGCGGCAACATGGACTTCATGAACATGTTGGAGCGTGAGCGCCTCGTGTCCAAGAAGATCTCCAAGACGCAGTCCGTCACAAGCCAGATCGAGGAAAAGATCAACTCGGAGAGTGTCCACATCGGACCGTCGGACCATGTTCCGTGGCTTACCGACCGCAAGTGGGCGTACATCCGCCTCGAGGGGACGTCCTTCGGCGATGTTCCGCTCAACGTCGAGATGAAGCTCGAGGTCTGGGACTCCCCGAACTCCGCCGGCGTCATCATCGATGCAGTCCGGTGCGCAAAGATCGCCATGGACCGCGGCATGTCCGGGCCGTTGCTGGCGCCCTCGTCGTACTTCATGAAGTCACCTTCGGTGCAGTACCACGACAGCGTCGCACACGACAACGTCGAGGCCTTCATTCAAGGCAACGACAACACGGTCGAGGACCTCGCCGCCTTCCTCGCCGGCTGACTCTCAGGGCTTTGGCGCTGATACGGCTGATATCTCAGCCGTATCAGCGCCAAAGCTGACGGGGATGCACGCTATGCTATGCACCTCGCCGAACGGGAAGTCATGACAAGAAGCAACTGAGGAATCGATTGCCTCCGGGCTGTTGCCCGCCCTACTTCGGGAGTTCTCATGTCTGCTATCCATCTTTCCCACGTCTCATTCTCCTATTCCTCTGCGGTATCCGTCATCACGGACGCCACCTTCGACCTCGGCCCAGGATGGGCTGGTCTCGTTGGTGCCAACGGTGCTGGGAAGTCGACTCTCCTCTCACTCGTCACCGGGGAGCACCCGCCAGACAGCGGCGCCGTGACCGTCGAACCCGCAGGGTTGCCACCGGTTCTATGCGAGCAACGCGTCGACGATCTCACCTCCGAGATCCAAGACTTCGGTTGGGACTGGGATGGCGATGCTGTGCGCATGCGCGCCAAACTGCTGCTTGATCCAGATCAACTCGAACGCTGGCCGACGCTGTCGCCCGGCGAGCGCAAGCGGTGGCAGATAGGCGCAGCTCTGGTCGCCCAACCCGACGTCCTGCTGCTCGACGAGCCGACGAACCATCTCGACAAGGATGCCCGAGACCTCCTGGTGGCAGCCCTCGGAGACTTCCGGGGCTGCGGCGTTGTCGTGTCCCACGACCGGGACCTCCTCAACCACCTCACAACGAAGACGATCCGGGTTCACTCCGGACGAATCCGCCTTTGGAATGGCTCCTACGACGTTGCCAGGGTTGGGTGGCTGGCGGAAACTGCAGAACAGGCCGAGCGCTACGAGAAGATGAAGACGGATCGTAAGAAGCTCGCACGGCGCCTCGATGAGCAACACAGGAAGACGGCGCAACAGGACGCCAAACGTATCCGGGAACGACGTGCAGCGGGCAAACACGATCTCGACACCAGAGGCACAGCGGCATCGTACAAACACGAACGTGGACAGAAGACCGGTGCCCAGACCGTGTCGACCATGACCAACTCGCTGGAGAAACTCGAGGGAGACATGGAGGGCGTGTCGCTGGAGAGGGAACGGGGCGGAGACATCGCTTTCGACTTCGAACCAGCGAACAAGGAATTTCTCATCCGATACGACGGCCCTGTGGCCGCCGGCGAGCGAGATCTGTTCACCGTCGACGTCGCCGTTCGTCGCGGCGACCGGATTCGCATAGCGGGGATCAACGGGGCAGGCAAGACGTCGCTCCTGCGCCACCTCGTGGAGAGCACCGCGATACCACCGGACAAGATCCTGTACCTGGCTCAGGAAACGACTGCGAACCAAGCCACGGAGTGGCTCGCCGAGGTGACTGCTCTCTCATCTGCAGATCGAGGAAGGGTGATGACTCTCGTAGCTCGCCTCGGGGCAGACCCCGGTGCACTTCTCCAGTCCCACCAGCCGTCTCCGGGTGAGGCGAGGAAGATCGCCCTCGCACTCGGGTTGGGCACACCGAAGTGGCTGCTCATCCTCGACGAACCGACCAACCACCTGGACCTGCCATCGATCGAACGACTCGAATCGGCACTCGCCGCCTACGAAGGAGCCGTCCTCCTCATCACCCACGACGACACACTCGCCGCCGCGACGGCGAATACGACCTGGAAGGTCAGCGACGTCGGGCTCACCATGCAAGGGCTATCTCGTTAGTTGACAATACATTGCGGTTGACGTATGGTTGCTACATGGCTATCGCATCCACTGACATGGACCCGGGAGATGCTGCGGCAGCCGTCGCTGCTGCATTCGACCCCGCATGGACACGCCGCTTCGTGGACGAACTCGATCGGACCGTGAGGACAGAACCTCTGGCGCGATTCACTGAACTCTGGGGGCTTTCGAACTCGGCAGCAGCCGGAGTATTCGGTGTGTCGAGACAGGCGTTCTCCAAGTGGCTGAAGTCCGGTGCTCCCACCGCAAGAGCCGACATGATCGCCGACCTCGCCGCTGCCACGGATCTCCTTGACCGGTATGTCAAGAGGGAACGCATCCCTGGTGTCGTTCGTCGCGAGGCACCCATGCTGGGTGACAGATCGCTCCTCGAAATGGCCACGGACGGCGAAACCCGGCAACTTGCCGAGGCCGTCAAGTCGATGTTCGACCTCCGTCGCGTCCAACCGTGATCACGCCCGTTCCCCGGAGGCTTCCCAACACGAAACAGTGGTACCGCGTTGCGGACGAGAAGTGGGACGATCCGCTCGACCCGTCGTTCGCCCAGAAACACGGAGGCCGGTGGAACCCGCCGAACTCGTACCCGACCCTCTATCTGAATGAGGATGTCGAGACAGCAAGAGCACAGATCTACCACATGCTCGAAGGTTCGCCCGTGCGCCCCGAAGACCTCGATCCACCATATGTGCTCATCACCGCGACGCTACCGTCCCGTCAAGTCGTCGCCGATGCGGTCACCGATGTCGGCCTCCGAGCACTTGGTCTCTCCGAAACCTATCCCGTCGACGTCAACGGCGAGGTGGTCCCACGTTCTACATGTCAGCCCATCGGCAGGGTGGTCAAGGATCAGGGTCTCCGAGGTGTCCACGCGCTTTCAGCCGCCACGTACGACGGCACCGGCCGCGAACTCGCGTGGTTCCCGGCG
Source organism: Actinomycetota bacterium (assembly GCA_039714815.1). Taxonomy (GTDB): domain Bacteria; phylum Actinomycetota; class Acidimicrobiia; order Spongiisociales; family UBA5794; genus JAMBLL01. The sequence goes on from JBDLIR010000077.1 coordinate 5,917, forward strand.
CGAACCGCATCAAAGGCGACACCCATCGACGAACCGATCCCCTTCCGCACCTGGTGGTACGCCGACTCGGAGTGACCTCACTTAGGACTTTGGCGCCGATTTGGCTGAGATATCAGCTGAATCGGCGCCAAAGTCCTAAAGGTTGGCTCGGAGGTAGGTGATGTCGGCTGACTGGCCCGGGGCGTCGCCGGGGGTTTCGACGATGATGGGAGCGTCGGCCGCGCGGATGACGCCGAGGAGAAGGTCAGGGGGGATCAGACCCTCGCCGAAGTTGGCGTGGCGGTCGCGGTGGGAGCCGAACTCGTCTCTCGAGTCGTTGCCGTGTACCAGGGCAATGCCACCCGTGTAGCCGGTCACGACATCGACAGCAGTTTCGAGGTCGGCTCCGGCGGCCCAGGTATGACAGGTGTCGAGGCAGACACCGACGTTGTAGTCACCGATCGCCTCCCACAACGGACCGTAGTTGTGCAGGTCCTGCATGACCGTGTTGCCCTTGCCTGCGGTGTTCTCGACCAGGACGGGGACCGCAGCGTCGAACGAATCCATCGCCTTGCGCCATCGGTCGAACCCGACCTCTACGTCCTCGTCTGCGCCGACGCTTCCGCCATGGACAACAACCCCCTTCGCACCGATGGTTGCTGCGGCGGCGACGGTTTGCGCGACCATCTTGCGTGACGGGATCCGGACACGGTTGTTCGGCGAAGCAAGGTTGATCAGGTACGGGGCGTGGACGTAGAAATCGATATCAGAGGCGATCAACTCCTCGACATCGTCTCGAGGGATCGGGGCCTTCCACTGCTGCGGGTTCGACATGAAGATCTGCACCGCATCGGCACCCCTTGCAGCGGCTTCGCCGAGAGGGTCCTTCGGGCTCACATGCGCTCCGATGATCATGTCGTGCTGTCCTTCTTGGATTCGGCTTCACCAGGAGGTGCTTGCTGGGGCTCTGTACCGGACGGGGCAGCCACCGTTGTTTCCCAGGTGAGCGACGGTTGTCCCATCGCCTCGATCTCTTGGACCCTCTGGAAGTGCTGAAGGGCACCTTCGGCGGCCAGCACCACGTCGGTCACCGGTTCAGACCAGTCGTGGGTGTCGACCCGTAGCTTTGCACCATCCCAATGGGCGCCGACGAGGCCGTCAGGAAGATCGGTGCGGGAATTGACCGTGATGATCAACTCGGTGCGCTCACCACCGTCATGTGCATCGACGACCACACCACTGCGAACAGCCTCGATCTGGCTCCAGGGGATAACGATCTCGTCGCTGGTTGTGCTGACCGCAACGAAGATGCCATCCTCCCTGATCTCGACAAGTGGCCTGCGACGCCCGAGCTCGATCACCGTGCCTGCGAACAGCAGCGTTCCAGCGCCGAGCAACGCGGCACCCCAGATGATGTCGCCTCTCTGCTGGGCCTTGCCACGGGTCGTCAACACGCCTTCGTTCTCCTCAGGAGGCGTCGATACCCAGTGACCGAACATCATGTCGACCGAAGCGACAACCAGGAACAGCCCGACGATCCCGAGGACGAGGAGTCGGATCGGTGACCGATAGGCACGCATCAGGCAGTGACCCCGAAGTCGGCGGGCGTCGTGAGCGCGACGTAGTCGACGCCCTGGCGA
>JBDLIR010000078.1:0-7420 GCA_039714815.1 Actinomycetota bacterium
CTCGCACACAAGCTCAGTGGATCATCGTGGTCTCCCCCTCCGACCTCGCTGCGCTCGGCCACCTCCCCCACTCCGTGAGGGAGGGAAAGAAGCGTTCCGACTTCCGACTTCCGTCTGTCTTCTGTGCTCTGTCCTCTGCTGATGGCTGACGGCTGACGGCTGAAGGCCTCTTCCGCTCACATCTTCAAGAAATTCGCAAGTAGTTCCTTGCCCTGGGTCGTCATGATGCTCTCAGGGTGGAACTGAACAGCCTCGATAGGGAAGTCTCTGTGCCGCACGCCCTGAAGGACACCGTCGTCAGAGAACGCCGTTTCGAGAAGGACATCCGGGACGTCGATCGCGGCCAGTGAGTGGTACCTGGTCGCTGTGAACGGATTATCAAGACCCGTGAACACCCCGAGGCCGTCATGGGATATGGGAGAGGTCTTGCCGTGGCGGGGTTCGGGGGCATGGCCCACACTCCCACCGAACGCAACAACGGCAGCCTGGAGGCCAAGGCACACACCCAGCGTCGGTAGCTCGGTGCCGAGCGTTGTCATGTACTCCACCGAGTATCCCGCATCCTCGGGCCTGCCGGGCCCCGGTGAGATCATCAGATGTGTCGGCTTCAGTTTGCCTGCATCGAGCGGCGCAAGCGCATCATTGCGGTAGACGACAGGTTCAGCCCCCAACTCGCCGATGTACTGGGCGAGGTTGTAGGTGAACGAGTCGTAGTTGTCGATGACGAGGACCCTCACCCTATGTGCCCGCCTGAGTCGAGGAAGTTACCCATCCAGTCATAGATGAAGTTCAGCGCTATGAGTGCAACGATCACGATGATGATCGCGAGGATCACCTTGACGACCATCGGTCCGGGGAGTGACAGGAATGCGCGTTTCATCAACCGTAGATCGTCTCGTAGTTCGGCCCTGACACCATCTCAGCGAAGATGACGAGGCGCTGGCTCGAAGAGAGCCTCGGGTGGCACGTGGTCAGGGTCAGCCACGCTCCTGGCCTGTCCTGGGTCACCCAGATCTCGGTCGGCTTCACGATCCGATTCTCTCTCACTTCGTAGATGCTTACACCGAGCGCCGTCTCGACCTCGATAGTGTCGCCAGCTTCGAGGACATCGAGATCGTAGAACGGTGCACCATAGGTCGTCCGGTGTCCTGCAATGGAGGCATTACCCGGCTGCCCGGGGAGGGGTGTCGCTGGATAGTGTCCTGCTCCCGTCTTGAGTTGGCTCCTCGCGACACCCTCGACAATGGTCCATCCATCGCGTAACTTGTCGATCTTGGGAATCGTGAGGATGGCGAAAGCCTGACCTCGATCGGGTTGGCCCTCAACGAAGATGAAGGCAGGCTCATCCGGACCACCGGCTGGCTGTTCTGGTCCTTCCGGGCCACCGAGATCGACCGAGTCTCCCGACTCTGATGGGTCGACCGTGTCCGTCGGTGTATACGGAACCTGTACGATCTCAGCCTCTTCGAAGTACTCGACAGCCTGTGTCTCGAGTACGGTGTTCGCACGCTGTGCGAAGAACGTCGTGATGAACAACTGGTGAACGAGGAACCCGAGCAGGAAGAGTCCAAGCCCGATACTCGTCCATCCGATACCCCGAACGACACGTGCGAACGCCGAACGCCGTGGCGCAGGTGAACTGGTCTCTCGTAGATCGCGCTGGACTGTGTCGCTCATTATGGCGAGGTTACCTGAAGGTCGTTCATGGTGATGAGGAATGTCGCCGATCGCACCGTTCTGGACGGGAAACGATCGGGCGCGCTACCCTGTTGTCATGCCAGTTTCAAAGGGTCGCAAGAAGGCCAATAAGCGCCCAACCCCGCCATCGCACAAACCGACCGCTCTCGACGACAAGGGCCCCTCACCGACATGGTATGTGGTGCTCATGTTCGGCCTCATGACACTAGGTATCGTCATCATCCTCCTCAACTACACCGGCGTGCTTCCAGGGGGAACGGCCAACAGATACCTCATCACCGGTCTGGTTGGAATCGGCATCGGCTTCACGATGACGATGAATTACAGGTAGTGAGCCGACAGGCCACAGCCGTCAGCCGTCAGTGGAAGAATCGCCTTCCGCTCTCCGCCTTCCGACCGTAGACCGTAGACCGTGAACCGTGAACCGTGAACCGTAGACCTCTTCCGCCGTCCGATCTACGATTCCGCTTTCCGACTTCCTTACGCCTCGATCATGTCTTCGCGGCAGTGGCGCGGTGGTGCCATCTCGCCATCGTGAGCCTGAGTGATCGTGAGACTGAGCCCGCACACGGTGCATAGATAGGGAATGTCGACCTCGTGGACATCGGCCGTGTCCGGCTCGGGTGGCGGACCAGAGGCGATGAACCGGATGCTCCACAGCGTCAAAGCGATGATCGCGATACCGATCAGCACTGCAATGACGACGGTCACCGAAGGATCTCGATGATCGTCCCGTTCGCCAAGCCCCCACCCTCACACATCGTCTGAAGGCCATAACGCCCGCCCGACCGTTCGAGTTCGTTAAGCAAGGTCGTCATGAGCCGGGCGCCGGATGCGCCGAGAGGATGACCCAGAGCGATCGCCCCGCCGTTGACGTTGACCTTCTCCCAGTCAGCACCCGTTTCGCGCAACCATGCGCCGACGACCGACGCGAACGCCTCGTTCACCTCGAACAGATCGATGTCGTCGATCGCCATGCCAGCCTTCGCAAGTACCTTCTGCGTCGCGGGGATCGGGCCGGTCAACATCGAAACCGGGTCGGTTCCAACGACAGCGAACGACACGAATCGTGCCCGTGGTTTGAGACCGAGCTCATCAGCCTTTGCCTGCGACATGATGAGAATCGACGTGGCCCCGTCGGTGATCTGCGACGAGTTTCCTGCGGTGACGACTCCGTCGTCTTTGAACGCAGGCTTGAGTGATGCAAGACCTTCCCTCGTCGTCGTTGGCCGGATCCCCTCGTCCCGCGTCAATGTCGTCGTGGAGCCTTCGTGCTTGATCTCGATCGGAAGGATCTCGTTCTCGAATCGACCTTCCTCAGTTGCCGTGAGCGCCCGTGCCTGTGAGTCGAACGCGTAGCCGTCGAGTTCTTCACGAGGAATGTCCCACTTCTCAGCGATCATCTCGGCCGATAGGCCCTGGGGGATCAATTGGTGGTGGTACCGGGACCGCATCCGTTCACCGAACGGCTTGCCTCCGGTCGCCGAGGACCCCATCGGAACCCGTGTCATGGACTCGACCCCGGCAGCGACGGCGATGTCGTACGCACCGGCCAGGACGCCCTGTGCCGCGAAGTGGACGCTCTGCTGGGACGATCCGCACTGGCGGTCGATCGTCACGCCGGGGACGGACTCCGGCCAACCGGCTCCGAGCACGGCGTTGCGCCCGATGTTCCACGTCTGGTCACCGACCTGGGAGACGCATCCCATGATGACGTCGTCCACGAGGACAGGGTCGAGATCGTTTCGCTCGGCGAGCGCCTTGAGCGTTTCGGCAGCGAGGTCGGCAGGATGCCAGTCCGACAAGGCACCGTTGCGCTTTCCCAGAGGTGTGCGAACAGCGTCGACGATAACGGCCTCGGGCACGGTGGCTTCCTTTGTCGCTAGTGGAGACGATCGGACTCGAACCGACGACCCCCTGGTTGCAAACCAGGTGCTCTCCCAACTGAGCTACGTCCCCATCGGAGTGAGAGTGTATCGCGATGCAGCCGACAGCTAACAGCCAACAGCTCTCAGCAGCGAGAGCGAGCTAGAGGCCTGTTTTGAGGACCATCACGATCAGTGCGATGGTGACAAGCAGGGTCATGATGTGGCTCACCATGGAAACCTGTTTCGCCGTTGCAAGAGCAGCCGTACTCGCGACTCCTTGCTCGGCAATGGCCGAGTCGAGCGCCGCACCCTTCGGCCGGAAGTAGAAGAGCGTGATGCCAAGACCGATAAGGACGATCAGGAACCCGATCGAGACGAACAGGTCCTCGAACTCGAACGGTGTCGACTCGTCGAGGACGATCCACACACCGGTGATGAGCAACAGGACAGCCGCACCGGAGAACACACGGACGCTCGTTTTGACGATATTGCCGGTGATGGTGAGAATCGTGCTCGATTCCTTTGTGCGTGCTGCTGCGGCCATCAAGCCCTCGACATAGACCTGCCCACCGAACCATGCAGCGCCCGCCAGCACGTGCAATACCACGATCCATTCGATCATTGAAGAACCTTTCCCTTGGGTGAGCGCGGCAGAGTAACCAAGGTACGGTGTACACCATCCAAAGATGTGCGGCGAGAACAATTTCAGCGGCTTGCGCGTTGGAGTACCGAGGAGGGATATGGATAGCATCCCATCCGTCGACAGACATGCCCAGCGTCGGGCTCTCATCGTCATTGCATCGAGTCAACTGCTCGTGCTCACGCTGTGGTTTTCAGCGTCAGCTGTTGCGCCGCAACTCCAATCCGAGTGGGGCTTGTCGACTGCTACCGCCTCCTGGCTGACGTTGGCGGTCCAGATCGGATTCGTCGTCGGTGCCCTCACCTCGGCGATCTTCAACCTCCCGGACCTGATCCCTGCCCGACGGATGTTCTTCGCTGCGACGCTGGTCGCAGTGGCAGCGAACTCTGCGCTTGTGTTGCTGTCTGGTTCACCGATCGTGGCTGCCACGATCCTCCGATTGGTTGTCGGAATGTCGCTCGCCGGCGTGTACCCGGCCGGCCTCAAGGTGGTATCGGGCTGGTTCACCAGGCGACGCGGGATGGCTCTGGGGGTCCTCGTTGGTGCGTTGACGGTCGGCTCAGCCCTTCCCCATCTCGTGCGCGGGACGGGCCTCGAATGGAGGTCGGTCATCCTCGTATCGTCAGTTCTTGCGACGATCGGCGGCGTTCTGATGCTCAAGTTCGTCCACGACGGACCGTACGACACGGCGGCATCGCGCTTCTCCCTCAAGCTCGTCGGTTCGGTCGTCGCGAACAAGGGCGTGAGGCTCTCCACCTATGGATACCTCGGCCACATGTGGGAGCTGTACGCGATGTGGACGTGGACGGCGGCGTTCCTGTTCGCGAGCGCAGAAGCTGGCGGATACTCGACGGCGTGGGTCTCGACGGCGACGTTCGGAATCATCGCCATCGGCGGAGCAGGATCCTGGTGGGCAGGGTCGCTTGCGGACCGCTTCGGCAGGGAGTGGATCGCCGGTGGTGCGATGGCGATATCGGGTTCCATGGCTCTTGCTACGCCCTTCATCTTCGGCGCGAACCCGTTTCTCGTCCTGGCGCTCTTCGGGGTCTGGGGATTGACCGTCGTAGCGGATTCGGCCCAGTTCTCGGCGCTGGTAACTGAGACCGCAGAGGACAGGTTCCGTGGGACAGCGCTGACGCTCCAAACCGCGATCGGGTTCATGTTGACGCTCATCACCATCAGGGGAGTTCCTGCTCTCGCCGACACGGTCGGCTGGCAGTGGGCGTTCCCGTGGCTCGCGCTCGGGCCCATGATCGGAATCTTCGCCATGGTCCGCCTTGCGAGCTACCGCCACCAGGCACGAGAAAGGGAGCTTGCCGGGTCCCCCTGATGGTCTGCGACCAGTACTGGTTGCCGCCCGCCCTACCGAGCCAGCCAGGAATCCCCCATGGTCCTTAGCTGTCGGCTGAAGTGTCGGTCACAGACCGGACCCGTCAAGCTCCGAGACCATTGTGCAACATCGAGAGCGGCTGCACCATAGGGGAAAACCCTGAAATGAGGCCCGCTGCGCTCGCGGACCGCTCGAAGGTGTACGAACTCATTCGTCGTCTGACAGGATCCCTGAGCGGAACGCTTTCATCGCGAGTTCGTAGCGGCTTGCAACACCGAGTTTGTCGAAGATGTTGCCCATGTGGGTTTCGACTGTCTTCACGGACACGAACAGCGCCTCGGCGGCCTTGCGATACGAGTAGCCACGTGCGATGTACTGGACGACCTCACGCTCACGCGGCGTCAGGTTCTCGATGTCTGGAGCCGTTTCGACGGCTTCGTCGATGTCGAGCATGAAACCGGCGATCTGGGGTGAGATCGGCCGGCCACCATCGAGCATCTCCTGCACGAGGTCACCCAACTGGTCGCCGAGCGTGCTCTTGAGCAGGTAGCCGTCGACTCCGGCGTGGAGCATCCTCACGACATCAGCCCGCTCTGCCGAGACGGACAACACGAGGAATCGCGCCGTCGACCCCGACTCCTTGACAGCGGCCACAACTGCGTCTCCTGTGCCCGAAGGCATCCGGACGTCGAGCAGCACACCGTCGGGTTCTGTCTCGATGATCACCTCGATCGCTTCGTCCACATCGCTCGCACCACCTACGACATCGAAACGGTCGCCGAGGAACTTCGCAGCGCCGGCACGGAGGATGTCGTGGTCATCGACAAGTACGAGCGTCGGCCGGTCGGTCATACGGTGGCACCTTCTACGGCTACCCGGAGAACGACCTCTGTGCCCTTGGCAGGGACGGAGACAATGTCGGCAGAGCCGCCAACGACGGCCAGCCTCGAACGGATCGACTTCTCGATCCCGTGGCCAAGATCCGTGGTTTCCATGTCGAAACCATCACCATTGTCCCGCACATAGACGGTCGCCGCGTCGTCCTCGATCGCTGCGTACACATCGATCCGCTCTGTTCCCGAGTGCTTAGCCGAGTTGGTCATCGCTTCACGTGATGCCTCGATGAGCGCCTGCAGAGAGTCATCGATCGGGAGATCGATGCGAACGACGGCGCTGATGTCTACAGCGAACAGTTCCTCGACGTTCCCGATCGCCCCGACGAGACATTCGTTGAAAGACTCACATCGTTCGTCCAAGTACCGTTCGACGAGGTTGCGCAGGTCCCGGGCCTGCCTCCGTGCGAGGGATCGAACCCTGTCGGGGTCATCGGCATCTGTATCGATCACCTGGAGCGTCTGGAGGGCCGAATCGTGCAGCCGGTTCGCCAATTCGAGGCGTTCGAGCCTTCGGGCGTTCTCCTCGCGCGCGGCGGTCAGTTGCGCCACCGTCTCCCTGCGGTCCCTGTCAGACGTGCGGATGACCGAAAACAACCATCCGAGTATGAGGCCGTAGACAAGGAACACGATGCTGCCGATGGCAGCCACCGCACTGCGCCCGCTCTGGAGCAGGAGCACCGCCTGGTGGCCTGCAAGGATGAACGACCCTCCGATCGCCCATCGAAGTCCTCCCCCGTATGCAAGCACCGCTATCCATGAGATCGGATACCCACCATGGAACAGGTCACCCGCGTCAGCGACATACGATGCGCTCGCAACGACAAGGCACACGACACCGTCAGCAACCATGAACCAGGTCGAACCGAGCCGCGATCGCTCCTTGTATGCCCACCAGGTCACCGCTGTCCACGCGGTGGCCAGGGTCATCGCCCCGATCGTGACCGTCTTGTCAGCCTTGTCGTCGAGCAACAACGTAGCGATCACCAGC
>JBDLIR010000079.1:0-7404 GCA_039714815.1 Actinomycetota bacterium
TTCTGGGCTGTCGACGGATTCTGGGCTGTCGACGGATTCTGGGCTGTCGACGGATTCTGGGCTGTCGACGGATTCTGCGGACGCGATGGTGTCGAACGGCGAGGCCATCGCGTCATCCGCAGATGCGAGAAGGTCTGACGCAGACCACTCGGGTGGGGAAACATCACGCACGAAGACGACGTCGTTGAGTTTCGGCTCCTCCGACTGGGCTCCGGCGTCAGATGCGATCGCGGCACCCGCGGTGAGGGTGATCGCTGCAGCGACCGTGCCGGCGATGATCTTAGGTTTGCTGGGCGGTGTCATATGGTCTTTCTCCCATTGCTGTGGCTACTGCGTCCTCGCTCGCATCGTGACGCGAGTCGCATCACTGTATCAACCATTCAATCGCTCGTAGTTAATCGAGCACTAGATGTGGGCTAAGTCTGAAGGCGGTTCGTCATCGACCGTATCATCGTGAGGTGTTGGTCGATGCGGATCGTGCTCTCTATGAATCTCATCCGGACCTGGGACTCGTCCTGGGCAACGCTTCCGCGCTCATCTCTGCTGCTCTGGACTCTTCGACGGAACTCGTGTCGGGGGCCAGACCGGTCCAGGTTCGGTTCGTCCCCGGACGAAGTGTCGTCGCCCAATTCTCCGCCTCGGTCACGACCGGCGATGGTGACGTCAGCGTTGCCACCTTCGTTGCCTCAGTAGGACGGAAGGTCGCAGAGGGAACGGCCATAGTTTCGTCGGGCGGAACGAATGTTGCTATCTGGCGGCTGCCAGACGATCCGTTTCTTCCGGGTCTGCGATCAGTGGCTTCCCCGGATCTTGCGGGCCGCCTACTCGAACAGCTCGGCGTCGACTCGACCGGGTTAACGCTGAGAAGAAGAGCCTATCGACCGGGCCGCCGGGCGGTGATGGAACTTCGAACGCCCGGCGACCGTGTCTTTGCCAAGGTCGTGCGCCCCGCGCAGGTAGCGGAGCTTCAGAGCCTGCACGCGTCGCTGGTGAGCCAAGCTCCGATTCCCATGAGTCTGGGCTGGTCTGAAGCGTCTGGCATTGCGATGCTCCAAGCTCTCGAAGGCCACTCTCTGCGCACGGCGGTCGACAAGGGTGGAGCCCCGCTTCCATCACCTGGATCGTTGCTAGACCTTCTCGGCACGCTGGAGGGTGTACGGGGACGGAGTCGACCACAACCGCGGCTCGTCGATCGTGCCACGGATCATGCGATCTTCATCGGAACCGTGCACCCCGAACTTCGCCCACGCGTGCAGGGCCTTGCACAGTCGATCGAGGACATGGCAACACCGGAGCGGCAGCGAACGATTCACGGCGATTTCCACTCGTCTCAGATCATGGTCCGGGGCGGGACGATCAAAGGACTGGTGGACATCGACACCGTCGGTTCGGGCGAGCGAACGGACGATCTGGCGAACCTCCTGGCACACCTTGCGGCGCTGGCATCAGCAAAGCCAACCCTCGCCCACGCCGCAGCGAGCTACGGTGCCGATCTCATAAACGGTTTCGACGTCGTCACCAACCCTCGTCAGCTGAGATTGCGAGTTGCCGCTGCCCTTCTCGGATTCGGTGGCGGGCCGTTCCGCGTGCAGGAGCCACAGTGGCGGACGGCCACAGAGGAACGAGTCCGATTGGCCGAGCAATGGATGGACACGGCGGCAGCGATCTCAATGTGATCCGTCGCTTGGATCCTCCAAACGGCACCTCCCGCAAGGACGGTGCCTTGCGGGAGGTGGTATCGACTGTGCCAGTGGTCACCGGCCGGGTTGGTTTACGGGGTCGTGAAGACCAACCTTCCTTCGATAGCAGGTGCGATCGGGCCCACCTGCGCCTCGACGTAGTTGATGACGGTGTCGCGCACGTAGTACTGCGTGTCGTCGGTGATCTGGCTGAGCGGCCAGATCGTCTCGCCATCGTTGTTGAAGTTACACGAACCGGCTGCGACGTAGTTCACGGTCGAAACCGAGTAGTACGTGCCTGCATCCGTGAAGTCAACCGGTGTGCCCTCGAGGGTCAGGCCCAGCACGTTGTTCCCATCCGGGGGAACGAGCTCGCCCAGATCCGAGTACTCGATCACATTGCCGGCGTCGGTCGCCAGCATGCAGGTCGTGTAGTGCGAATAGCCTCCGTAGTCCTCGTCGTACTTGTAGTACCAGTAGTTGCGATAGCTGCGCTCCAGGATCTCCTTGATCTCCGGGCCGTTCATCGAGAGCACGACGAGCGAGTTCTCGTACGGCATCAGGTTGAACATGTCGCCCTTGGTCAGGGTCACCGGCGTAGCTGGCGTGGCACCCGTGGCAACCAGCTTGTTCGACATCGCACCTGAGAGATGCATGTCGACCGTGATCCCGTGCGATGCGAGTTCCGCTACTGCCGAGTCGGCCTGCAGGTTGGCTCCGTTCGTCTCTTGGGTGTAGGCCTCGAGAGCATCGATCGGTACGAGTGTTGCACCGATGTCGGTCGCGTTGTACGTGTCGATCTCGGTCACATACGGTGCCAGATAGGCCTCCATCGCGGGATCGATCTCAGCCTCCCCCGCGGGGATCAGATAGCCCTCGCGCAAGACGATCTCGTCGCCGATGAACCCAACGTTCACCTTGCCGAGATTCAGCGCGTACTTCTTCGTCTGTGCAACGAGCGTGCCGTCGGTGTTCAGATCAGACGTGATCATGGTCGCAGGATTGAGCGTCGAATGGCTGTGCCCACCGACGATCACGTCGATACCAGAGACGTTCTCTGCGATCATCGTGTCGCTGTCGACCTCGCCGCCGTACGGTGAGAAGCCCACGTGCGTCAACCCGACCAACAGATCCGGGTCCTCGGCGGCGATGATCGCCGGAACGAGCGTCTGTGCCGTCTCCCACGCGGGGTAGAACGTCATGCCGGGAATGTTCGTGGGCAGCTCGTATCGATGGATACGCGAGTTGGTCATCCCGAACACGGTCACCGTGCGGCCGTTGACATCCAGGTTGATGTAGTCCTCGACGTTGTCGTTGATGAACCCGTAGGACCCATCATCGTCCATGTTGGCCGTTCCCAGGAGTGAGAAGTCTGCCTGGCCCAGCATCGAGGCGAACGTCGTCGGGCCGAAGTTGAATTCGTGATTGCCGATCACCATCGCGTCGTACTCCAACAGGTTCATCCCACCCGCGATCGGGTTGTCGAGACGGTCCTTGAAGAAGTAGGCGAACGAGTTGCCCTGGAACGTGTCGCCTGCATCCAGCAGGAGAGCGTCCGGGTTATGAGCCCGCTCCGCCTCGATGAGCGAGGCCAGGTACTCGAATCCCTGGGGAGACCCGTAGTACGAGTCTGCGGGCCAGCGACCGTGTGTGTCGTTGGTGTGCAACATCGTCACGACGTCGTCCAAGCGGACGATGCGGTCCATCGGGATGTCCTCGGCATCGATCGTGCTGTCATCGAGCGCCCCGATGTACTCGACGAAGCCCTGCTGCATGTCGTAATAGGTGTCCCACCGGTTCGTACCTTCGGCGAAGGTCGTCCAACCATCCTGACCGCCGGCCAGGAAGTTGTTGGTCACGACGCGGTACACCTCGTCACGCACGAGCGGCTCGCCGCCCACGTTGATGCCATAGGCGCCCCAGACCGTGGCGTCGTCGCCACCGGTGTCGTTGTACCAGTAGTGCGAAGCCCCGGATGTCTGAAGGATGCCCTTGTACAGGAGCGCCGACTGGTCCAGGAGGTCCTGGATCTGGGCCCCGGTGAGGTCCATCAGGAACAGTGTGTTGCCGAACGGCAGCACGGTGAACGTGTCACCCCAGGTCACCTCGTAGGGCACCGACGCACCCTCGGGGATGAGGATGTTCGCTCGCATTCCACCGGGGTTGGTGAAGGCGATGTCGACCGAGTCATTCAACTCACCGTCGTCGTACCAGTCTGCGCTCCACCGCATCGAGTCGGTGACGATGTCACCCATGTTCGACTCGTTGTTGTAGTCGCGAACGAGATCGATGGTCGTGTAGCCAACCGGCTGGTTGACGATCGGCGCAACGACCTCGGCCCAGTAGGCGATGCGTGCGGCAACATCGAGGTCTGTGTTGGCCAGATACCACTCGACATCCTCGAGGAGCGTCGCGGCGGCATCTGCGTCGACCTTGTCTCCGGCCTGGTCGGTTACTTCGTTCGTGAAAGCCTTGAGCTTGTTGGCTGCCAGCTTGGCGTTGTCCTTGGCCAGAGCGCTCTGCACGCCTTCGAGCTTCTTGACCAAGCTGTTGAGCACGCCGCTGTTGGCGATGAGGCCGTCCTCGTACATGGTCTCGAGATCATCAAGGAGCCCGTCGATGGTCACAGCTCCGGTCACGGTGTGCAGTTGATAGTTCCCGATCGCCACAGACTTCGCGGCCTTGTCGATCGTGAGGTCGAGCTGGCCGATCCAGCGGCCGTGGTGACCGGCCGCGACGATCGCCGTGTCGCCAACGTAGATAGGATCGAAAAGAGCCTGGTGCTGGTGTCCGCCGATCATGAGATCAACGGGCTCACCCTCGTCGATGAGCTTCTGTGCCACGGTCTCCAGACCGTCGTACGGGCCGCTGTTGTTGCTTCCCATGTGGACGACGACGATCAGCGCGTCGGCTTCTTCGAGGATCATCTCGCGGTAGTGCAGGATCGTCTCGGTCAGGTCCTTGAACTCGAGACCTGCGGTCGTACCGATCAGTGTCACATCGGGTGTTTCTTGTCCTGCAAGACCCAATACGCCGAGCTTGGCCCCGCCGATGTCGAGAATCTCGTACGGAGATGCCCAGTCGGGAAGATCCCATTCGGTTCCCTCGAGGACGACGTTGGCGCCGAGCCAGGGGAATTCGGACTGGTTCACACGGTCAACGAGGATCTCCTGGCCCTTGTCGAACTCGTGGTTCCCGAAAGCTGCGAGGTCGTAGCCCATCATGTTGTAGATGTCAATGGTGCTCTCACCCATCAGCAGTTGTGAGATCGCCGGTGCGGCGAAGAACACATCTCCTGCGTCGACCAGAGCGACGTTCTCCTCGCCGACATCTGCGCGGATATCGTTGATGATCGCCGCCATGTAGGCGGACCCACCCCGATTCTTGTAGTCAGTTTCGAGCTGACCGTGGAAGTCATTGGTGTGAAGTACCGTGACCTCCGTCGTATCCCCATTAGCCCCTTCTTCATCCCCCGCTAGCGCTGCGGTTGGAATGATCATGGCCAAGACCAGGATCAGAACCGACAACGCATTGCGTTTCGTCAACATTCCGAACACCTTCTGTTCTCTCGCGAATCGAACTGAACCAAGCGTCAGCTGACCCGCATTCACAGAACCTGGCCAGTCTTAGAACACTTATCACAATTCTACCTACCGGTCGGAGCCCTGGAATTCTCGAGGGGGCGATTTCGAGGTGTGGTGCAAGAAGCGAACGCGGATATGGGAGACCTGCGATCTGGCAAGTGACTAGCGTGGGGACATGAAGAAAATCGCCATCGCGCTCACGTCTGTCGTGTTCCTTGTCGCGGCGACTCCTGCCGACGTCGCCCCGGATCTGTCTGCTCAGGGCTACTACATCGAGACCGGTGCTGACGCTTCTGAATCGTCGGTGAGTGCTGCGGTGGCCGATGCGAGGGCGGACGGGGGGAGACTCTTCATCGTGATCCTCGCCTCCGAGCCCAACGGCGGGTCGACGGTATTTGCAGAGAACGCCCTCGACGAGGTGGGCGGGACCGGCACCGTCTTCACGGTTGCACCTGCGACGGTCGGGTGGGCGTCCGACGGCGATATCTACACACGCGAGCAGCTCGATGCTGCAGCCGACGCCTCCCTCGACGGCGGCTCCGATACCGAGGTCGTCACGATCTTCGTAGGAGAGCTGACCGGATCACCCGTTGGCGGGTCCAGTGGCTCTGAAAGCGGTGGCGGGCTTCCCTGGGGATGGATCATCCTGCTTCTCATCGTTGGCGGCATAGGGTTCCTGATCTGGCGCTCCAAACGCAAGGCCACACACGCACGGAGCGAGGCACTCGACGAAATCCGGGGCGAAGTGCAGAAACGTCTGGATGACGTGGCCAACGACATCATCGACCTCGAAGCCGAAGTCGGCCTTTCCGATGATTCCACAGCGCGACAGCACTACGAAGACGCGACGATCGCATACGGACGGGTGTCCGAGGAGTTCGCCCGGACAACGGATGCAGGCGGGCTCATGGATCTGGCCTACGAACTCGACCTTGCGATCTGGCATCTCGACAGTGCAGAGGCGCTTCTCGATGGCGAGACGCCTCCGCCCAAGCCTGAGAAACCAGCCCCGGTTCCCCCGCCGACTCCACAGCGCACCGAGCCTGCTGCGCCGAGCGGAAGCATCGAGGGTTTCCCGGTGCCGCCTCGCCGACCGCAGCGGAGAAGCACGCCGAACACATCGTCGATGATGCAGACGATGCTCGCCGCCGCGGCGATGTCCGCTATGCGCTCGAATCGGGGTTCTCGCGGGGCCCGGAGGGCATCAACATCAGCGCGCCCGGCCCGCAGGCGGATGCGCGGTGGAGGAAGACGCAGAGGTTGATCGCGTCGCGTAGACTGACCGTCCATACCGGAGAGAGAAGGGAAGCCGATGATCAAGAAGTGGATCGCCTACATCAAGTCATGGTTCAAGAAGACGTCAGAAGACGTGATGGACCCCGAGATCGAGATCCAGATGGCCATCGACAGCGCAACGAAGAAGAACCAGGAGCTCCGTAATCAGGCAGCGAGCATCGTTGCGCACCGGACGAAGCTCGAAGGCAAGATCGATGATGCGGCCGACTCCGTTGGTGAAGCCAGGGAGATGGCGAAGCAGGCCATCTTGAAGGCAGAGGAGTCGAAGACTGCCGGCGATTCGGCTGGTGTCGCCAAATGGACGGGAGTCGCTCAAACACAGGCAACGAAGCTGCAAGCCGCCGAGAACAACCTGGAATCGTTCAAAGCGCAGTATGAAACGGCCATCGGTCAGGCCGACGATGCGAAGCGGGCGGTGCAAGCCAACGCAGGGAAGCTCGAAGAGCTCTCGGCCAAGAAGATGGAGCTTCTCGGGGCGCTCGAGCAGGCGAAGATGCAGGAATCGGTGAACTCGGCCGTGCAGTCGATGTCCGCAACACTCGACGACGACATGCCGTCGCTCGCTTCCGTCGAGGAGAAGATCGAATCCCGTAAGGCGCAGGCTATGGCGAAAGCGGAGATCTTCGAGGCGACCCCTGAGGGCGCCGAGGCAGAGCTTCGTGATGCCATGAACGAAGCACAGGCAGATGCCAAGCTCCAGGAGTTGAAGGCAGAACTCGGGCTTTAACCCGAACCCAGGGTTCACTGCGTCCTATATGGCGTCGTCAGCCCGCGGAATGGGAAGTGCCCTGAACCCAGGGTTCGCTGCGTCCTATATGGCGTCGTCAGCCCGCGGAATGGGAGGG
>JBDLIR010000080.1:0-7385 GCA_039714815.1 Actinomycetota bacterium
TTTCAAGACCGTTCTTGCGTCCAACCCGACCGAATCCGGACGCAACGGACGCACGAAGCGTGTTTGCGGCTCGCTGGTAGGTTGCTCCCATGAATCAGGACGCCCGACGAGCGGACCATGAAGGCCGCACCATCGATTTCGGTCGCACCGCTGTCGACTACGAACAGTTCCGGCCCGGGTTTCCTGATGGATTCTTCACACGTCTCGTCGAAGAACGGTGGGTCGCTGCAGGTCAGCGTGCTCTCGATGTTGGCACCGGTACAGGGACGCTCGCTCTCGGGTTTGCCTCCCTCGGCCTCGAGGTGACGGGCCTCGACATCGCGCTGGAGCTACTGGAAGTTGCACGCCAGACCGCCCATGACCTCGGCCTTTCGATCGAGTTCATCGAGGGCAGCGCCGAAGCCACCGGAGCCGACGACTCGACCTTCGACCTCGTGAGCGCCGGACAGTGCTGGTGGTGGTTCGACTCCGAAGCGGCAGCAACCGAGGCATATCGGATACTCGCTCCAGGCGGCCGCTTACTCATCTGCGACTTCTCATACCTCCCTCTCCCCGGCAACGTTGCGGAGCGGACGGAGGACCTCATCTTGGAGCACAACCCTGGCTGGCGTATGGCCGGATGGCGGGGTGTCCACCCGGAGCAAGTGATGGCGCTCGACCTTGCGCGATTCGTCGACGTCGAGAGCTTCAGCTACGTGGTCGACGTGCCGTTCAGCCACGAGGCCTGGCGAGGACGCATCCGTACGTGCAATGGAGTCGGCTCAGCACTCGACGCCGACCAGGTCGAGCGATTCGACAATGATCTTGCCGACATGCTCGCCCGCGAGTTCCCTGGTGACCTCACCATCCCCCACCGCATCTTCGCCACGACCGGCACCAAACCCTGATCCTCAGGAGTCTGGCGCTGAATCAGCTGAAATATCGTTCAAATCAGCGCCAAACTCCTAATCCGTGAATCTGAGGGCCTCAGCCTCGCGGTCGCGGAGAGCGACCCGGACATCGAGGAGCTCAAGACGCTGCTGGATGTACTTCTCGCCTCCGAGGATGGTGTGGTCGTCGAACCATTCATGGATCGACGCCGCAACGTCGGGCTCGGAGCGGTACTGGACGAGATCGAGGATCCGCCGCCCTGCCTGGGGCGGGAGCACGGCGATCGTCGCATCCCAGTTCTCACGGATCAAGCTCCAGATGAGCACACCGTTCTCCCTGTGTCCGAGCAACCGCGCAAGAACCCAGAACGAGTCCTGAGACCGGATGTCACCGTCGATGACCATCTTGAACATCTTCGCCGCGGCCTCAGGATCAGGGACCTGTGTGGCTGCCCTCAGATACTTCACGGTGGCCTGCGGATCGTCGGCAGCTTCCGACAGTGCGATCAACTCATCGAATGTGACTGCGTCGCCATGGGCCGCGACAACTGCCAGCGATGCGTCAGCGATCTCAGCGTCGACATCGCCTTCTCCGCTGAAGATCGATCGTGCATGTGCAATGGTCTCCTGGTCATTCCCGAGCGTGCCGAGCGACTTGATCAGAAGGCCTCTTGTGGCACGCTTTCTGTCTGACTCGTCAGCGCCGACCGTCCAGCCGAGTTCGTCAGCTTTCGAACCAACCAGATTCGTGACGAAGGACTCGAGTCCGGGGCGGTCATCCGATGAGATGACCCTGTTGAGTTCTGCCAGGCCTGAGAGACCTACCTGCCACACATCGAGTTCGTCCTCATCGGACAACGTGCCGACAAGCGACAGATAGTCCTCACCAGACATGTCGCCGCGCAGCAGGTTCGCAACGGCATCGGACACGACGGCGAACCGCTCGGTTCCCTCCAGGCCACGGAACGAATCCATGATGGCCGGCAGCAGCTCGGCATCGTATGCGACCCGGTAGTAGCCCTCTCCGCCTGCGTTGACGACGAGGCCGTCACCTAACTCGATCGCGACGGGTTCGTCGGAGACAAGTGTCCGGCCTGTGCCACCTGGTGTGCGATAGAGCACGGGAACCTTCCACGACCCTTCGCCATCACCGATGAGCCTGAACGGCTGCTGGGACAGTGACACACCCGAATCCGTATGGGCTACGGAAATGCGGGGATAGCCACCCTGGAAGATCCATGTGTCCATGATCTCGCCGACCGGTTCGCCGGACTCGGCTTCGAGCGCTGCCCACAGGTCACCTGTCTCCGTGTTCCCATACGCATGGGTCTTCAGGTAGCGGGTCACACCAGCCCTGAAGGATTCCTCGCCAAGGTACTGCTCGAGCATGCGCAGAACGGAGGACCCCTTCTCATACGTGAGGACGTCGAACATCGCGTTGGCTTCCTCAGGCGAGGCAACCTCGATCTCGATCGGCCTCGTCGCTGCGAGGGCGTCTGTCTCCTGGCTCGACGCCCTGGACGCGGCGAACGACAGCCACCGATCCCACGCCGGCTCGAACGCGTCGACGCATTTGATCTCGGCGAACGTCGCAAACGCTTCGTTGAGCCAGATGCCGTTCCACCACTTCATGGTCACGAGGTCACCGAACCACATGTGGGCGATCTCGTGGGCAATCACGTCGGCGACACGTGTCATCTCGGCCTGTGTGGCCTTGTCCCTGTCGAGGAGCAGCGCCGTCTCGCGATACGTGATGCATCCGAGGTTCTCCATGGCACCCCATGCGAAGTCGGGGATCGCGATCATGTCGAGCTTGTCACCAGGGTATGGGATGTCGTAGTAGTCGGCGAAGAACCGGAGCGAATGGGCACCCATCTCGACAGCAAAGGGGGTAAGACCCATGTTGCCTGGCGGGGCGATGATACGCAACGGGGTGCCATCGACATCGACGGGTTCCGTCGCTTCGAGCTCACCGACGACGAAGGCAACGAGGTACGTCGACATCTTCATCGTCTCGGCGAACTCGACTTTGATCTTGCCGTTGTCGAGCGTCTCTCTCGCAACCTCGGCTGCGTTCGATACCGCAAGCAGGCCCTCGTCGACGATCAGGGTGATCGTGTACGTGGCCTTGAGATCTGGCTCGTCCCAGCACGGGAACGCCCTGCGGGCATCGGTCGCTTCGAACTGCGTGGTGGCGATCGTCTTGGATTCACCGTCCGGAGCGGTGTACGTGGACCGGTAGAAGCCATGGAGCTGATCGTTCAGGATCCCGGTGAACGAGATCGAGATGTGTGCGCCGCCCACGGGCAACTCTTCGTCGAGTGTGAGCGTCAGCCTCTCGGTCTCATCGTCCAGGGATGGCGTTGCCACATATGACGTATCGCCAGAGATGACGACGGCTTCAGCGATCTCGAGTTCGATCGAGTTCATGATGATCGAAGACACGGGTTCGCGCACATCGACGTCGATCAGAACCGAACCGGTGAACGCCGCCGCTTCGAGGTCGGGCTCGAGCGTGATGGCGTAGTGGGCGGGGATCACGGAGCGGGGCAGGCGGTAGTCGGCTTCGGTGGCCATGGGATTCCTTCACATCGACAGCAGCTCTGATGGTATGGGGGCTCAGGGTCAAAGCCCCAGGTTCACGAGGTACGCAGAAGTCATCCTTGCCTGCTCCATGGGTTGGTGAGACGATGACAGGTGAGACGCTGGGGACTCCGGTCAATCGATGGCAGGCTGGCCGATTCCCTGCATGGACGTCCCGACCAAGAGGAGGAGGGAGATCATGGCTCGTGAAGTTGGATCCTGGTGGATCAAAGACGGCATCGATGGCCGCCGCCTGGAGGCGCAGAGATTCGCCTCGTATCTCGGAGTCCTGTCCGGGTTTGACTGGAGTGAGGACCACGGAGACAGCGGTGTACTCGAGAAGGATTTCGTCGAAACCGCAGGCTACACGGAGAAAGTCGACAACTCGGATGCTGTGATGATGTCGTCACACGGCAACCCGAACGCCTTCTCCGTCTGGGATGGCTCGGTGTCCACGTCGGACACGGTTCGATTCGGCAAGGGCGACCTCGAGATATTCGCGACGCACGCGTGCAAGCTGCTTGAACACAAGTCCGGCAACTCGGTCGGTCGGTGGATCCCGGCCTTCGACCGCCTGCACTACATGTGCGGATTCCACAACAGCTCGTACAGCGGCGGAGGACAGAACGACCGCGGCGCCTACTTCGCCATCTACGCCGCGTTCGGGTACTACGCAACGGGCGGCTGGTTCCCTCAGTACACCGTGCGATCTGCATGGAAGAAGGCAAACGTGTTGGTGGAGGGCTCCAACGTCGACTGGGCGTACCTCCGTTGCACGGGAACGACCTCCACAGGGGTCTCGGCCAACACCTACAACGAGAAGCTCACGAAGTCCGAAACGAACGATCCGACGCACAACCGGAGTTTCTGGACCGCCCACGGCCCGTGCTGAAACCATGCGAGCAACCGTGAAACCGTGCTGTCCAGCCGACAGGAGCATGCCATGACACTGACTATCCGAGACCTGAACCTCCAGGTAGAACTGCCTGAGCTACCCCGATCGATCCCTGTCGCTCAGTTAGCGGCACCCACACTCGAAGAGCGACGAACCTCTATCGACGTGATCGCCGGCGCACTTGGCCTCGACGACCTCTCACCCGGTGAGACCGGGCATAGCCTCGCCTTCGTTGGCGAGCGCGGAGAGATCGAGTACTTCCCCGCCAGCGGCGCCGTGTGGGCGCGTGACGCTGCAGCGGAAGCTGCCCACGGAGACGAACTGCGCCGATGGGTCGGTCTCGAGAAGAGCCGGACGGAGGACGGCACGATCTACACGCTCAACCGAGACACCTCACGAGGACTCATGGAACAAGCGAATGCTCTCGTGGAAGCGGCTGGACTCGTCGAGAGAGAAGCCATGCGGCCGAGCATCGTCCTCGACCAGGTCGAAGAACTCGACGAGGAGGGACAGACCATTCAGAGCGGTGCGGGGACTGCCACCGTCATGACCCGGTACTCGGTGGAGGGACTCCCGGTGATGGGTGCCGGCGCAAAGACCTACATCTACATGGAGCCGACACGGGGCGATGTCCACACGACGGGCGTATTCCATTGCTGGAGGAGGATCGCCGATGCGCACGAACTGCACCTCCGAGGTGTGGAACACGCACTTGAGGTCGGTGTTCTCATCGATCCTGAACTGACGATGTACCACCAGAAGGGTGCACGCATCGAGGTGACGGAGTTGACGTTCGGATACCTCGCACTACCCGCGATGGTCCCGCAGAGTACGCTGCTCCCCTCGTTCTCCGTTGCGGGGAGGGTCCATCTGCAGGATGACAAGATGGAGTACTTCGAGTTCGCCCGGTATCACCACGCCGTGTCAGTTGATGAGTACGGTGGCCTCGGTCTGCACAGCCCGCAGTTGGGTATGGCGAACTGACGGCCTGACCCGGCGCGCATCCGCGATGGATGTCGCCCGGCTTGCGCGGGCGCATTCGACGTACATCGTCCAGATCGCACGAGACGGATACCGTGCGCCTCAACGTCTGACGCTGGCAAACGAGAACTCGACGGTGAAGCCGAGGGTGGGAGAGGTACAACACCGCCCGATATGATCGCACCATGTGCAGATCCATACACAGACTCAGGGATGGGAGAACGATCGAGGACCAGGAAGCGATGGTCGAGGCCGCACGTCAGTACGTGCGAAAGGTATCCGGGTTCACGAAGCCCGCGGATCACAATCGCGCTGTGTTCGACCAGGCGGTCGCCGAG
Source organism: Actinomycetota bacterium (assembly GCA_039714815.1). GTDB lineage: Bacteria > Actinomycetota > Acidimicrobiia > Spongiisociales > UBA5794 > JAMBLL01. Next base: position 5,667 of record JBDLIR010000080.1, read on the forward strand.
ATCACCGATGCGACCCGGCGCCTGATGGACAGCCTCGTCATCAGGTAGCCGCGACCGACGCCGCGCTAGGCTCGCACTTTCATGTCCGACGTCCCCATCATCACGTTCTCGCCTTTCACGTCCGATTCGGATGCGGAGATCGTCGTGCCGTTCCATAACCGGATTCTGCAGGAGTCGTACCCGCGACGGCGACCGCTCAGCATCGATGAGTTCCGAGCCAGGTTCGACACCTTGAGGATGCAACTCATTGCGTTCGGTATCAACGACGAGACGGGCGATCTCAGCGCACTCGGTCTCTCCGTGCAGTGGCTCGATGGGACGAACGCACGGTTGCAGTACCTCCAGATGCTCGTCAGGCCTGACATGCGCAGACGCGGTCTCGGGCGCGCCCTGTTGGGGCGCGGGCTCGAGATCGCCGAGGACACCGGCCGTGATGTGATCACCTTCAACGTCGTCGATACCGTGCCCGCAGGTGAGGCATTCGCCCGAACCATCGAAGCCGACCTCGGCCTGCGTGAGCACATCAACATCGTTGCGGTCCCGGATCTCGACATGTCGATGCTGCGCGGGTGGCGGAGCGACGGCCCGAAACGTGCACCCGGCTACGAGTTGCTCGCATGGACCGATGGATACCCGCAACAGTTCGATGCAGACATCGCACGCCTGTTCGTGATCGCCGATGAGGACATGCCGTTCGAGGATGCAGCGTTCGAGCCAGGCGCCGCGACGGCTGAGACCGTACGGGAGCGTCTCGATCGGACGCGGGACACGGTGCGACGGGTGACATCGACCATCCGCCATGTGGCCTCGGGAGGCATCGTTGGGTTCTCAGAAATCGTCACGAGGCAATCAGATGACCCGACACTGAATACAACGCTAACGGTTGTCCATCGGGATCACAGGGGACATGCCCTGGGAAAGTGGATCAAAGCCGATGCGATCCTTCGAGCGTTGGACCGGTTCCCCCACGCAACGCACATCCAGACCGAGAACGCCTTCTCCAACGCCCCGATGCTTGGCATAAACGACGCTATCGGATTCAAGCCAGAGCACACGCTGACGTCGTATCAGGCGTCGACAGCCAGAATCCGCAGCTACCTCGAAGGCTCCTGATAGGCCTGCAGTCGCTCGGAATCATCCCTTCCCACGAGGACATCGAGGTGCAACAGTGGAGGCATCGAGAGCGAGGAGGCTCCCCCGACACAGGACGAGACCGATGAGATCTGACCCGGAGCGCAATCGGGTCTGGAATTCCTCAGGCATCGGCGCGATGATATCGGTGTGAGCAGCGAGGAAAGACCACTTACGCCACGAGGTCGCATCATCGTGATCGCACTCGTCTGGGTCGTCGCTGCTCCTTTCATGATCGTGTTGTGGTACTGGTTCTCCTGGATGTCGCTTCTTTTCATGGCGGCTGCCATCTGGACCACCTACGACTACATCAGGAAGGGCGACATGGCTGGTCATGTCACCGATGCCGTTTCTGCCCCTGGTCACTTCGTAACCGACGGAACGATCGAGAGCTTCGGTCACGAAGAGGACTGACAGCCGACAGCCGACAGCCGACAGCCGACAGCGAAGAATCGTGCTACACAATCGAGCTGTGAGCTGTGAGCTGTGAGCTGTGAGCTGTGAGCTGTGAGCTGTGAGCTGTGAGCTGTGAGCTGTGAGCTGTGAGCTGGCATCCGGCATCTGGCATCTGGCATCTGCGCCTACCGG
>JBDLIR010000081.1:0-7323 GCA_039714815.1 Actinomycetota bacterium
AGCCTGTTCCGATCGTGTACGTCGCTTCGATCGGCCCGTCGTCGCTCGACAGGGTGATCTTTGCCGGCGCGGACCGGATGTTCCTCCACCCCGAAGGGATCGATGCTTGCACGCGTGCTTCAGCCCTGTTGCTCTGCGCGATCGCAAGCACAGCCGCGGTAGCCGAAGCACGCATCGCCGCCGCGTCACGATCCCCGACTTTGGGAACGAGACGATCGAGCCAGTTCGTGTCGATCGGCCCGGTGAGGAACCCGGTGTCACCCAGCGCGTGAACAAGGAGATCTCTGTTCGTGGAGACACCGTGGATCTCGCTGCGCGCCAGCGCCATCCCAAGCACACGTGCAGCCTCGTGACGAGTCGGTGCTGTCGCGATCACCTTTGCGATCATCGGGTCGAAATGGTGCGTGACACGAGAGCCGTTCTCGACACCGGCATCGACCCGCACTCCCGCAGGGACGCGGAACCGCTCGATGACGCCTGTGGACGGCGCGTACCCGGCCTTGGGCTTCTCTGCGTAGACGCGGGCCTCGAGAGCGTGCCCGACGACAGGAGGCACAGCGGTCTGGGGCGGGAGTCGACCCCCGTCCGCAACCTCGATCTGCATGCGGACCAGATCGAGACCCGTGGTCTCTTCGGTCACGGTGTGCTCGACCTGAAGCCTCGTGTTCATCTCCAGGAACGAGAAGCGGCCATCGGGCTCCAGGATGAATTCGACCGTGCCGGCACCAACGTATCCAACTGCCCCGGCGGCCGTGACCGCTGCATCCCACAGGCCGTGACGGGTCGCATCGGCGATGAACGGGGCCGGAGCCTCCTCGACCACCTTCTGGAACCGGCGCTGAACGGAGCACTCCCTGTCGTAGATGTGGATGACGTTGCCATGGTGGTCTCCGAAGATCTGCACCTCGATATGGCGAGCCTGTTCGACGAAGCGCTCCAGGAACACCGACGGGTCACCGAACGAAGCATGCGCTTCTCGCCGGGCGCTTTCAACGGCATCAGCCAGGGCAGCGGGGTCGTGGACGACCCGCATCCCCTTGCCTCCCCCTCCGCTCGACGCCTTCACGAGCAGCGGGAATCCCACATCGTTGCCGATGGGCGCGACGTCCGCGCCGTCAGGGACTACTGCGCTCGCCAGCACAGGTATCCCGACCCGCGACATCAACTCGAGCGCTTCGACCTTCGCACCCATCGTTGCGATCGTGTCGCTTTGCGGCCCGATGAAGGTGATCCCACGGGCCTCAACAGCCGCAGCGAATTCTCCGTTCTCTGAAAGGAAGCCGTACCCGGGATGCACAGCAGACGCACCGGTCAGCGTTGCGGCGTCAACGATCGCGTCGATGTCGAGATACGATGCGTCATCGGGCAGCGCCACCGCCTCGTCCGCGGCGCGCACGAACGGAGCATCCGTGTCGGCCGGTGTGAAGACAGCCACCGTTGCGATTCCCATTTCGGCGCACGTCGCGATGATCCTCGATGCGATCTCGGATCTGTTGGCGATGAGGATCTTCGTGAACATGGCGGTCACATCCTGAACACGCCGTAGCGCTCGGTTCCGCGCACGTCTCGCGAGTGCACAGCGGACAGTGCGATGCCGAGCACGGTTCTCGTATCACGAGGGTCGATGATGCCATCATCGAGAACCCTGCCGCTGAGATATGTCGCGCGCTCCTCTTCCTCGATCTTGTAGGTGATCATGGCCTTGCGGCTCTCATCGGCTTCTTCATCGAACTCGACACCGCTGCGCTGCGCTGCTGCCCTCGCCACGATCGACATCGTGCCGGCGAGCTGTTCGGCGCCCATGATGCACGTCTTGGCGTTCGGCCACACGAACAGGAACCGGGGGTCATACGGCCTCCCAGCCATCGCGTAGTTCCCTGCTCCATAGGATCCGCCGACCTGCAAGGTCAGGTGGGGAACGGTGCTGTTGGAGACGGCATTGATCATCATCGATCCGTGTTTGACGATCCCTCCCTGCTCGTAGGCTGCGCCGACCATGAAACCCGTCACGTTCTGTACGAACAGAAGCGGCGTATCCGACCGGTTCGCAAGCTGGATGAACTGGGCAGCCTTCTGCGACTCCTCAGAAAAGAGAATGCCGCGGCGGTTCCCCAGGATCCCGATATCGAACCCGTGGATGCGTCCCCAACCGGTGACGAGGTTGGTCCCGTACAGCGGCTTGAACTCATCGAAATCGGAACCGTCGAGGATCCGGGCAAGGACCTCCGAGATCTCGAACGGCACCTTGAGGTCGGCTGAGGCGATTCCGAGCAGTTCGTCGGGTGGATAGAGCGGGTCGATGCTCCGGTGGCTTGGCCCGGGGCCGAGCTTCGTCCAGTTGAGGCGCGATACGATCATCCGACCGATTCGGATCGCGTCTCTTTCATCCGTGGCCATGTAGTCCGCAAGCCCCGACGACGTCGCATGCATGGATGCGCCCCCGAGGTCCTCATCTGTGGACTCCTCGCCCGTGGCCATCTTGACGAGCGGCGGACCCCCGAGGAACACCTTTGCAGCGTCCTGGACGAAGACCGTGTAGTCGGACATGCCAGGGAGATAGGCACCACCGGCCGTGGAGCTTCCGAACACGAGAGCGATCGTCGGTATGCCTTCGGCAGAGAGCCTGGTCAGATCCCGAAAGGTTCTGCCACCGGGGAGGAACACATCTACCTGGCGTGGGAGATCGCCTCCGGCCGACTCGACGAGGTAGATCACCGGCAGTCGGTTGTGCATCGCGATCTCGAGCGCCCGCAGACCCTTCGCAAGACCGATCGGGTTGATGGCGCCCCCCTTGTCTGTGGGGTCGCTCGCAACGATCATGCACTCGACGCCCTCAACGACGCCGATGCCGGTGACGACGGCCGCACCGACAGAGTATTCGGTGTCGGCACCTGCGATCGGAGAGAGTTCGAGGAAGGGGGAGTCCGGGTCCACGAGGAGTTCTATCCGCTGGCGTGCGAGCATCTTCCCCCGGGAGATGTGCCGGTCCGTGTATCGCTCTCCCCCACCCGCAAGCGCCTCGGCGACCAACGCCTCATACGCCAGGATGTGCGCCTCCATGGATGCGGAGTTGGCAAGGAAGACGTCCGATCGAGAGTCGACGGTCGAGACGATCACGCTCATCGTTCGAGCCTGTCTGCCAGGTGTTCGAGGCGATCCACCGCAGCCGAGAGCCGGTCGTCACCGTTTCCCCTTTCGAGTCCGTTGCACACGAGGCTCGTCAACGAATCCGCCACGAGCTTCGGGTCGACGGTGCGTCTTCCGGTCACAGCCCCCCACGCGATGTGTTCGATCCCGCCGTAGACGAGGTCGCGCACCATGGCAGCGTCGACGTCATCACGGAACTCCCCGGTGCGTTGCCCCTCTTCGACCGCGTCGACGAGCAACCTCGTGTATCTCCTGTTGAGATCCGCGATGCGCGACTCGTAGTAGTCCTCCAGCGGGCGCGCCTCCGCGATGATGAGCTTGCACAGTTCGGGCTGTTCGGTGAATGCGCGCAATTGCAGCCAGATCAGGTACCGCAACTGCTCACGGGTGCCGGACATCCCGTTCACGTTCGTCGCGGCCATGTCGATGACCGGCTCATAGAACTCCCTGATCACCTCGTAAAGGATCTCGCGCTTGGATGTGAAGTGCTTGTAGATGGCGCCGTCAGCAACGCCGACAGCCGTTGCGATGTCGCTGATCGACGTCTGGTCGTATCCGCTCGCTCCAAACTGCGTCCGAGCAGCAGCGAGGATCTGTGCCCTCCGACTCTCTCCCCGGCCAGACGTCCGAGGTGAATCTAATTCACCTGCGACCACAGCGACTCCTCGTTATCTCATGAGAAAACCTAGCACGTATGTGTCTAGAGTGGTGAATAACATTCACTCGTCAAGGAGCAGCCTCATGGCAGCATCGGAGTACGGTCTGAACGCAGAGGACACGATGATCCTCGACGAAGCCAACCGCTTTGCGAGAGAGAAGCTCGCACCGTTCGCACGGACGATGGACGACACCGAGACATGGCCCGAAGGGCTCTTCGAGATGCTGGGGGACCACGGCCAGATCGGCCTCACCATCCCCGTCGAGTACGGCGGCCAGGGGATGGACCCGTTCCAGGCCGGGCTCGTCGCCCAGGCCCACGCGAAGTGGAACCACGCCGCCGGCCTCAGTATCGGCGCCCACGACAACCTGTGCGCAAACAACATCTACCGCAACGGCAACGAGGAGCAACGGCGCAAATACCTCCCGGGGCTGTCCTCGGGACGGCTCGTGGGAGCGCTCGGCCTCACCGAGCCAGGTGCGGGATCGGACGCTCTCGGGTCCATGGCGACGACTGCCGTGCGCGACGGCGACACCTACATCCTCAACGGCACGAAGATGTTCATCACGAACGGCCCGATCGCCGATGTCGTGCTCGTCTACGCCAAGACCGACCCTGCCGCAGGGGCCCACGGCATCTCGGCGTTCATCGTCGAATCTTCGTTCCCCGGGTTCTCCGTCGGGCAGAAGCTCACCAAGATGGGGTTCCGCGGCAGCCCTACAGGTGAACTCGTGTTCGACAACTGCATCGTCCCGGCCGAGAACCTGCTCGGAGACCTCAACCGCGGTGTCGTTGTCACGATGAGCGGGCTTGACATCGAACGGGTTTGGCTCGCGACCGGTGCCGTCGGCCTGGCTGAGCGATGCCTCGAACTGTCCGTCGAGTACGCCAACACACGGGTCCAGTTCTCGAAACCGATCGCCGAATTCCAGATGATCCAGGCCAGGCTCGCTGACATGTACACGACACTCGAAGCGATGCGATCGTTCACCTACCGAACTCTCGACGCCATCCGAAACCTCGACGTCGGCGAGGGCGGCAGAGGCGAGATCCACAAGCTGACGGCTGCCGTGGCCTTGTTCACGGGCCGAGAGATCGTCAAAGTTGCCGACCACGCCCTCCAGATCCATGGAGGCTCGGGGTTCCTGTGGGACTCGGAGATCGGGTGGATCTACCGCGGCGTGAAGCTGCACGAGATCGGGGCAGGCACGACCGAGGTTCGTCAGATCATCGTGAGCGAAGAGCTCAACAACGCCTGGCGAAAGGCCAACCGGTGATCGAGATCACAGAGGATCTCACCGCCGAACAGGCCGCTCTCGACGCCATCGTTGCGCACATCGACGGGCCATCGTGGTGCGAGGCAACTCCTGCGGAGGGCTGGAACATCAGTGACCAGATCGGGCACCTCACGTTCTTCGACGAGCGTGCCACGATGGCGATCACCGACAGAGAAGCGTTCGCATCCGAGCTTGGGGACGCTGTGGCAGACATCGACGCCTACATGGATGGACACCTCGCAGTGGCAAGGACATCATCGCCGCACGACCTGCTCGTACAGTGGCGTGCCGCCAGATACCAGCTTGCAGAGGCACTTGCGACGTTGGACCCTTCAGATCGGGTGCCGTGGTACGGACCCGACATGTCTGCACGAACGTTCGCCACCGCCAGGCTCATGGAGGTGTGGGCGCACGGCCAGGACGTCGCCGATGCACTCGGCGTTGTGCGCGAACCGACGGCCAGGCTCCGCCACATCGCGTTTCTCGGCGTCAAGACGATGGGTTGGAGCTTTGCGATCAACGGTCTCGAGGTGCCAGTGGAGAGCGTCTACGTGGATCTCACGGCCCCCGACGGCGGCACATGGACATGGGGTGACGCCGCGTCGCGTGATTCCGTGTCTGGAAGCGCTGAGGAGTTCTGCCTGGTCGTTACGCAGCGGCGCAACGTGAAGGACACGGATCTCGATGTTCTCGGGGACGTCGCCACACAGTGGATGCAGATCGCTCAGGCGTACGCAGGCCCTCCAGGACCCGGACGGCCCGAGAACGCAGACCTCTGACTACAGAGTGATTCTGGCTGTCAGCTGTCGGTCGTCGGCGGCGGACTGGCTTCCTCGATGAGCATCACGGGGATCCCGTCACGTACCGGGTACGCCAGCCCGCAGATCCCGCACACCAGTGCCGGCGGTTCCAACCGTTGCGAGAGTTCCCCTGCACACGAAGGGCACTGCATGATCTCCAGCAGGTCAGGGTCGACCAGTGATTCTCCGTCACTCATGTGTACTCCTTGATGATCGCCTCCACCCTACCGGCGAGTTCCACGACATCGTCGTGTGTGGGCGCTTCCACGTTGAGCCTCAGGACAGGTTCGGTGTTCGATGGTCTGAGATTGAACCAGCGATCTCCGAGATCGACCGTCAGCCCGTCCAGTCGGTCGATCACCCCGTCCGTGAACGAAGCCTCGACGGCCTCGTCGGCTGCGGAGATGTCGGATACGACGAAGTTGATCTCCCCTGACTGGGCGTACGGCTCGTATCGTTTCCGCAGCTCAGAGAGAGGGATCTTCTCGTCCGAGAGGACCCGCAGGAGCACGAGCGTCGCCATGATGCCCGAATCTGCCCGGTAGTTGTCCTTGAAGTAGTAGTGGCCTGAGTGTTCCCCGCCGAAGACGGCACCGGTGTCGGCCATCACCGCCTTGATGTAGGAGTGGCCGACCTTCGTTCGGACCGCTACTCCCCCGGATGCTGTGACCGTCTCTGGCACGGATTTGGAGCAGATGAGGTTGTGGACGACGGTGGCACCCGGGTTTCGCTGCAGGTACCAGTCCGCGATGATCGCGGTCGTCGTCGACCCGGGCAACGGCGATGCGAGGTCATCGACGAAGAAGGCGCGATCGGCATCGCCATCGAACGCCACGCCGAGGTCCGGTTTGCGTTCGTGGACGAGATCGACGAGGTCGACGAGGTTCTCCGGACGCAACGGGTCGGCTGGATGGTTCGGGAACGTGCCGTCTGGCTCGAGATACAGGCCGACGAGATCCGCATCGATCCCCTCGAACACCTGTGGCAGGACGGCCCCTGCCATCCCGTTACCGCCGTCTGCGACGACCTCGAGACCTTGAATGCCGTCTGCGCCGGTTGACGAGAGCACATGGTCGACGTAGCCGGGCTTGACATCGATCGAGGTGACCGAGCCTCGCTTCGAGACGCTGGTGAGGCCTCTCTCGGCCATCGCGCGTATCTCGGCGAGACCCGTGTCGGCGCCGATCGGTGCCGCACCGCTCTTGCAGAACTTCATGCCGTTGTACTCGGCAGGATTGTGTGAGGCAGTGATGACTGCGCCCGGCATCGCATACGCACCCGAGGCGTAGTACAGGGCGTCCGTCGGGATCTCCCCCATCACGCGGACATCGACTCCCTGGCTTGTGATGCCGTCGATGAGGGCATCTCTCAACTCCGGCGAGGACTCCCTGCAGTCGTATCCGACCAGCACGGTATCGCTGCGGGCGAAGGCCCCAAAGGC